>CAZDSL010000061.1:0-4671 GCA_964507655.1 uncultured Mycobacteriaceae bacterium
GCCGCCCCCCCCCGGCCCCCCCGAACCGGTGGGGGTCACACTAACCGCCGCCTTGGGGGGGGGGGGGTGCCCGTCCCCGCCCACCCCACCCCCACATTGCGGTGAATAACTGTCACGAGCCCGCTGCAGGCGCCGCGGGAGCGCCTAGTGTCCCGCCCCCGAGAGGTTGAGCACCACCACCCCGGCGATGATGAGCCCGATGCCCGCCACCATGCCCGCCGTGACCGCCTCGCCCAGGAACACCGCCGAGACGAGCACGATGGCGGTGGTGCCCAGCCCCGCCCACAGCGCGTAGCCGACGCCCACATCCATCCCGTGGTCCACCGCCTGCGCCAGCATGAGGAACGCGACGACGTACGCGAGCAGGCACCCCGCGGTGGGCCACGGCCGGGTGAAGCCCTCCGTGGACTTGAGCAGGCTCGTGCCCGCCACCTCGGCGGCGATGGCCGCCAGCAGCATCAGGTACGCCATCGCGCGGGCTCAGCGCACGATCTTGAGCACCACCAGACCGACCACCACGACGCCCGTCCCGATCAGCCCGTAGCGCACCGCCGGCGTCTCGAGGGTGGCGAGCACACGGCCCTTGAGCGAATCGGCCATGCGCTTGGGTCGGATGGCGAGCTCGTCGAGTGTCGCGGCGAGCTCCTCGCGCGCACGCTCGATATCGCGCTCGATTGCGTCGGTGTCCCTGGCCACGTGTCCTCCATCGGGTGTGCGGCGGTGTGCGCATGTACGCGGATGTACGCCCCACACCGTAATTCAGGCGACCCTCCCGCGTGCGCTCCGCATCGGTAGTGTTGCCGAACATGAGCGACGCTTCTTCCGCCCCGCACCGCCTGGCCCCCGGCGACGAGGCCCCCGCATTCACCCTCCCCGACGCCGACGGCAACGACGTCTCGCTGTCCGACTACCGCGGCCGCAAGGTCATCGTCTACTTCTACCCGGCCGCCTCGACGCCCGGCTGCACCAAGCAGGCCTGCGACTTCCGCGACAATCTCGCCGAGCTCGGCGACGCCGGCCTCGACGTGGTGGGCATCTCCCCCGACAACCCCGCCAAGCTGGCGAAGTTCCGCGACAATCAGCAGCTCACCTTCCCGCTGCTCTCCGATCCGGAGAAGACGACGCTCACCGCGTGGGGCGCCTTCGGCGAGAAGAAGATGTACGGCAAGGTGGTCCAGGGCGTGATCCGCTCGACGTTCGTGGTGGACGAGCAGGGCCGCATCGAGGTGGCCCAGTACAACGTGCGCGCCACCGGGCACGTCGCCAAGCTGCGCCGCGACATCAAGGTCTAGCCGTGTGATGCGGCTAACACCGCGCAGCGCCGTGCGATGAACAATATGAGGGCGCACGCCCTCGTTCTCGTATCCGGAGGCGCCCCATGCACGCAGCACTGCCCACAGCCCGCACCGCCCGCAGGACGGCAGCCGCGGCGGCACTCGCCATTGGCGCCGCCACGGCGCTCGCCCCCGCCGCGGGCGCCTGGCCGTCCACCGATTCCCTGGGCCCGCCGCCGGCAGGCTGCGCGGTGAACGCGCAGCAGGTCGCGGACGACACCCCGCCCCCGCCCGGAATGAACGGCCACTTCACGGGCTGGACGGTGACGGAGGTGTCGGACCCGTGCGGCAACCTCGGCTACATCCTGCTCGACACCGCCCACGGCACGGGGTCGTCGCCCAGCGAGGTGCTGCTTTACCACCGCGGCGCACCGTTGCCGACGCAGCCGGTGGCCGACCTGCCCGCCACCGTCACCGGCCACAGCGACTTCCACGTGGTGGTGCGCCAGTGGACCGCGCCGCCGCCCGGGGTCCCCAACGCCGAGGCGCCGCACACCGACACCGTCTTCGTCTGGAACCCCTTCACCGGTGACGTCACGCCGTTCGGCGTCTGATCACGCGCAGGCGCGCGCGTCGCGGGCGCGCACGGCGCCGTCCACCAGCGTGACGGTCTCGTCCACTCCCCCGCGCAGCCCGGGCTGCAACGTGTCGAGGTCGTGGCTCACGAGCACCGCCGCCAGCCCCCGCTCGCGCACCAGCCGCGCCAGCAGCCCCACCACGGCGATGCCGCGCTCGGTGTCGAGCGCGGAGGTCGGCTCGTCCACGAGCAGCAGCGAGGGCTCGCCCATCAGCGCGCGGGCGATGTTGACGCGCTGGCGCATGCCGCCCGACAGCTCGTGCGGCCGCCGGCCCGCGGCGTCGGCCAGGCCCACCGCGTCGAGCAGGCCTTCGGCCCGGCGGCGGGCGGCCGCGCGGCCGCGGCGGGTGCGCCGCCCGCCGCGCATGTCCTCGGCCAACAGCAGCTGGTCGAGCGCGGTGAGCGACGGGATCAGGTTGTCCTGCTGGAAGACGAACCCCACCCGCTCGCGGCGCACCCGGGCGCGCTCACGGGCGCTCATCCCCGTCACGGAGGCGCCGCCGATGGCGATCTCCCCCGCGTCCGGTGTGACGAGAGTGCCCGCCACCGCCAGCAGGCTGGACTTGCCCGAGCCGGACGGGCCGGTGACGGCGGTGAACCGGCCGGCGGGCACGTCGAGGCTGACGGAGTCGAGCGCGGTGAGACGGCCGCGTCCGTCGGGGTAGGTGAGGGTGACGTCGCGCATCGTGAGGCTCATGAGTGCTCCTTGATCGAGGGGGTGCGGTTCTGCAGGGCTGTCACCGGTTCAGGGCTGTCACCGGTTCAGAGCGACAAGAGGGTCCACCGTGGTCACCGTGCGCACCGCGAGCAGCGCGCCCAGCAGCCCCAGCGCCGTCATCGCGACCACCGGCACCAGCACGCCCGCGGCCGTGACCTCGATCGGCACCGCGGAGGCCGCGAGCAGCGCCAGCCCCGCGCCGGCCAGCGCACCCACCGCCTGCCCGGCCACGAGCACCAGCACGGCCTGCCCGAGCCCGTCGCGCAGCAGATACGAGCGGTCGGCCCCCATCGCCCTCAGCACCGCCAGGTCGCGCCGGCGCTGCTGAGTCCACACGGTGAAGAAGGCGCCCACCACCAGCGCCGAGATCGCCAGCAGCAGCAGCTGCATCGCCAGCAGCGACCCGTGCTCCGAGCCGTACCCGGGCACGGCCGACGTGATGTCGTCCATCGCGAGGACGGTGCAGCCGGGCACGTCGGGGGCGTCGCCGAAGACGATCACCGCGCTGAGCCCCTGCCCGTGCGCCACGGACTCCCACGTCCCCACGGTGGTGTAGCCGACGGGCGTGTGCGCGAACGACCCCGCGTCGCCGATGCCGGACACCCGCAGCCGCTCGGCGCCCACGGTGACCTGGTCGCCTACCGACGCGCCCAGCTCGTCCGCCTGGCCGCGAGTGAGCAGGATCTGCCCGTCACCCGGCAGGGCGCCCCGCTCGGGGCGCGGCATGAGGGCCGGGTCGGCGCCGAACAGGCTCACCGCGGCGGAGGCGGCGTCGCGGGTGATGCGGGTGGTGCTCACGCCGAGCCGCGCCGTCTGCGCGTCCGCGCGGTCGCGGATCTGCGCCGCCGCGTGCGGGTCGAGGGTGCTCTGCGTGAGCGACGCCGACTGCCCCTGCGCGGGCGCCTGCAGCACCGCCGCCTGCCCGGGCAGGCGCGTCACCGCGGAGATCGACTGCGCCTGCAGCCCGTCCGTCAGCGCCGACAACGCGACCACCATGAACGACATCATCGCGATCACCGCCGTGATCAGCGCGAATCGCCCCTTGGCGAAGACGATGTCGCGGATACCGAGGAACATCTCCCGGCCACCTCCCGTTCCGTGGCCCGCCTCCGGGCCTCTCGCCATCCACCCTCCCGGCGCCGCGGGGCCGGCACATCGTCGGAACCGACGGTCTTGCCGCATCGTCCGGTGGAGGCCCGCATCCATCGAAAGTCGTAGGAACGGGCCCCGGCGCCACCGCTCGGGGATACTGGGCGCCGTGCCCGCTCCCGACGCCGTGACCTCCGCCGACACCGCACCGCCGGCCGCCGCGCGCCCGCCCGCCCCGTCGGTCGACCGTTACGTGCTCATCGCCGGGCACGTGCTGTTCGCGGTGCTGCTGGCCATCGGCACCGCCCGCGCCATGGCCGGCGGCACGCTCACCTGGGGCGGCCCGGCGGCCTCGCTGGCGGTGGCCCTCGTGACGGCAGCCTGGTATGCGGCGGGCGCCGTCGTCATCGCCCGCACCCCCGACGCCCCGCGGGCCCGCCTGTGGCTGGCCGGCCTGCTGGCGCTGTGGCTGGCGCTGGTGGTGCTCTCGGGCGAGTTCATCTGGCTGGCGTTCCTGCTCGCGATGCTGGTGTGGCACCTGCTGCCCGTGCGGGCCGCCGCGCCCATCGATGTCGCGGTGGCCGTGGTGACGGTGACGGCGTTCGCCTGGCATCAGGGCGACGTCCAGGCGGGCGCGGTGATCGGCCCGGCGGTGGGTATCGCCAGCGCGGTGGTGATGACGGAGATCTACCACCGCCTGCGCGCCCAGTCCGAGGAGCGCCGCCGGCTGCTCGACGAGCTGGTGCGCACCCAGGCGGCCCTGGCCGTGCAGGAACGCGAGGCGGGCCGGCTGGCCGAGCGCGAGCGGCTCTCGCGCGAGATCCACGACACGGTGGGCCAGAGCCTGTCCAGCGTGATCCTGCTGCTGCGGGCGTCGCTCGCCGAGACGGCGATGGCGGACGAAGGGGACCCGGTGCCGGGCGATCCGGCGCCCGGCGAGACTGCACCCGGCG
>CAZDSL010000061.1:4771-11607 GCA_964507655.1 uncultured Mycobacteriaceae bacterium
GGCCCACCGCACCCACCGCGTCCAGCTGCAGACGGCGCTCGACAGCACCCTCGCCGCGCTGTCCGAGACCCGGCGGCTGGTGCGCGGCCTGGCCCCCGAGACGATCGAGCGGCACGGCCTGCGCCACGCCCTCGAGGCCCTGGCCGCCGAGAGCCGCACGCTGGGCCTGCCGGTCGTCTTCACCGAGCACGGCCCCGCCCGGCCGCTGGCCCGGCCCGCCGAGGTGGCGCTGCTGCGGGCCGCGCAGGAGGCGGTGGTCAACGCCCGCAAGCACGCCGCCCCGTCCACCGTGACGATCACCCTGACCTACCAGGACGACGAGGCCAGCATCGACGTGGTGGACGACGGCCGCGGCTTCGACGCCCACGCGGTGACGACGCAGCGCGACGATGGCAGCGGCTACGGGCTTGCCGCCATGCGCGCGCGGATCGGCGAGTGCGGCGGCACCGTGGTGGTGGAGTCGGAGCCAGGCGCGGGCACGGCTGTGCGGGCGACGGTGCCCACCACCGTCCGCGACACGCCGCAGGGAGGACAACGATGACCGCGCCGATCCGGCTGCTCCTGGTGGACGACCACCCCGTGGTGCGCGCGGGGCTGCGGGCGGTGCTCACCGCCGCCGACGGCATCGAGGTGGCCGCCGAGGCCGCGAGCGCCGGCGAGGCGGTGCGCCGCGCCCGCGCGCTCGACGCCCTCGACGTGGTGCTCATGGATCTGCGCCTGGGCGAGGGCGCCGACGGGGTGGAGGCCACGGCCCGCATCCGCGCGCTGCCGCACCCCCCGCGCGTGCTCATCCTCACCACCTACGAGACCGACAACGACATCCTCCGGGCGGTGCAGGCCGGCGCCACCGGGTACCTGCTCAAGGACGCCGAGCCCGACGCCCTGGTGCGGGCGATCCGCTCCGCCGCGGCGGGCGAGACGGTGCTGGCGCCGATGGTCGCCTCACGGCTTCTCGACCGCATGCAGGCCCCCGCGACGGCGCTCACCCCGCGCGAGCTCGAGATCCTCGAGCGCGTGGCGCAGGGCGAGTCGAACCGGCAGATCGCACGCGCCTCGGCCATCTCGGAGGCCACCGTGAAATCGCACCTCGTGCACATCTACAGCAAGCTCGGCGTAGACAGCCGCACCCGCGCCGTGCTCGCCGCCCGCGAGCGGGGGCTGCTATGACCCCGCGCGCCGGGGGCCGTCGCCGTGACGCCGCGCGGGGAGTTTGCTGTCACCGCAGGTGACACGCCCGTCCGCCGAGCGCGGTGGACAGGCCCTCCGCCGTCGGCCGATAATCTGGCCATCGTGGACACATCCGGGGAGGGCTCCGACGCCGGCGGCACGGCCGCCCGCCGCAGGACAGCGGCCGATGCGTCCGCCGTGTCCGCGGCGCAGACGGAGGAGCTGGTCCCCCGCCGCCGCCCCATCCAGGAACGCAGCAAGCGCCGGTTCGAGACGCTGCTGTCGGCCTCGCGCGAGCTGCTGGTGGACGTGGGCTTCGAGTCGTTCACGTGCGAGGCCGCCGCGGCGCGCGCGGGCGTGCCCATCGGCACCCTCTACCAGTTCTTCGCGAACAAGTACGTGATCGTCTGCGAGCTCGACCGGCAGGACCTCGTGGCCGTGCAGGCCGAGCTGACGAGCTTCGGCGAGGAGGTGCCCTCGCTCGACTGGCCGCGGCTGCTGGAGCGGTTCATCGACCACCTGGCCGACCTGTGGCTCACCGACCCGTCCCGGCGCGCGGTGTGGCTGGCGGTGCAGGCCACACCCGCCACCCGTGCCACGGCCGCCATCCACGAGAGAGCGCTGGCCCACCAGGTGACGCAGGTGCTGGCCCCGCTGACCCCGCATGCCCGGGAGGATCGCCGCACGCTCATCGCCGAGGTGCTGGTGCACGCCGTCTACTCGATGCTCAACTTCTCGGTGCAGGAGGGGCAGGACCACGGCGACGCCGTCCGCGAGCTCAAGCGGATGATGACGGCCTACTTGATCTCCACCGAACGGGCCGCCGGCTCGGGCTGAACACCGGCCCGGCCGCATGACCGATTTCCCCGGCCGGAACGGCTAGGATGCGGCGACGTTGATGAGCCAGCGCAGCCCGAACCTGTCTCGGCACATGCCGAAGCTGTCACCCCACGGCGCGGTGGCGAGCGGTTCGAGCACCTCTCCCCCGTCGATGAGGCGGTTCCAGCGGGCCTCCATGGCCGGGTAGTCGTCGCCGGTGAGCGCGATGCACACGGTGTCGCCGGCGTCGAACGGCACCGCATCGGAGGCCATGAGTTCGAGCCCTTCGGCCCCGCTCAGGCTGCTGTGCATGATCTTGTCGCCCTCGACGCCGTCGGGCACGTGCCCCGCCTGCTCGAAGGTCTGCATCTCGAGATCGCCGCCGAAGATGTCGTGGTACAGCGTCATCGCCTCGCGGGCGCGTCCGCCGAAGTTGATGTACGGGGTGATCGATGCCGCCATGGCGCGGTCCTTTCGTCCGGCGCCCCGGGCCGGGGCGTGCTGCGACGGTAACCGAGCGCTGCGGGTCCGAGCGTCTTACCGGACGGATTCCCCGGAAACACCGCTCGCCCGGCAGCGCCGGGCCTCACCCGGCCCGCTCGATCACCACGTAGGCGACGGCGGTGCCGCCGTCGTGGCTCAGCGAGACGTGCACCGTCACCTCCCCCAGCGTGGCACGCACCGCCTCGGCCACCTCGCCGTGCAGCCGCAGCGCGGGGCGGCCCCACGCGTCGCACACCACCTCGACCCGGCGCAGATCCACCTCCGCCAGCGCCGGCGGGCTGCCGTAGCGCGCCGCCGCCCACGCCTTGACGAAGGCCTCCTTGGCCGCCCAGCGCGCCGCCAGGTGCTCGGCCCGGTCGGCGGCCGACCGCCCGGGGCCCGCCGCGTCGCGCCGCTCGCCGGGCGTGAACAGACGCGCGAAGGCGGTCCCGGGCCGAGCGAGCTGCTCGGCGAAGTCCGGGACCGCCACCACGTCGACTCCGATGCCTGCGATCACCTGCCGATGATCACACACCCGGCGCCGTCAGAACCCGTCGATCACCCCTGCCCGTTCAGGCGGTACTCGCCCTCGCTGTTCAGGCGCGCCGCCGGCTCGAGCAGCATCGCGGCCTCGTGCTCCTTGATCGACACCTTGCCGGTGGCCGAGCAGCCGAGCCCGTCGAAGCGCCGGCCCTCGGGGCGCTCGTAGAGCCCCGCCGCGCCGACCATCGCCTGCGCCAGCCGGCGGGCGCCCGCCACCTGCCGCTCGGCGGCCCTGGCGCGGTACGACTCGCGCGCGCCCTCGGGCAGCGCGGCGACGAACGCCTCCGGGTGCGCCACCGCGATGAGGCCGGCCACGTGGCCGAAGCCGAGGCTGGTGAGCAGGCCGGCCCGCAGCGCGAGCCCGTCGCCGAAGCGCAGCGGCTCCTCGCGGGTCCACACCAGCCGCGGGTACGCGGTGAACGCGCCGTCGACGCAGTCCAGGCTGCGGTTGGGCGGGATGACGCCGCTGCCGAGCACCTGGCACAGGCCGATGAGCTGGAACGCCGCGGCGCCGCCCTTCGCGTGGCCGGTGAGCGTCTTCTGCGACACCACGAACAGCGGGTTGCCCGGGTCGCGGCCCAGCGCGTCGGCGATGCGCTCGTGCAGCTCCGACTCGTTGGGGTCGTTGGCGGCCGTGGAGGTGTCGTGCTTGGACACCACCGCGACGTCGTCGATGGTCAGGCCCACCGTGGCGAGCGCCTTCGCGAGCTGCGAGGTGCGGCCGCCGCGCGCCACGCCCAGCGCGCCGATGCCGGGCGCCGGGATCGACGTGTGCACGCCGTCGGCGTGCGAGCCGGCCCAGGCCACCACGCCGAGCACGGGCAGCCCCAGCTCGGCGGCGACGTCGCCGCGCGCCAGCAGCACGGTGCCGCCGCCGGCCGACTCGACGAAGCCGCCGCGCCGCCGGTCGTTGGCCCGCGAGAAGCGCCGCGGGTCGATGCCCTTGGCCTCCATCGCCGCCGACTCGGCCGTGGCGGACATGTCGCCGAACCCGACGATGCCCTCGATGGACAGGTCGTCGAAGCCGCCGGAGACCACGAACCCGGCCTTGCCGAGACGGATCTTGTCGACGCCCTCCTCCACCGAGACGGCCGCCGTGGCGCAGGCCGCCACCGGGTGCACCATCGCGCCGTAGCCGCCGACGTACGACTGCACCACGTGCGCGGCGATGACGTTGGGCAGCGCCTCCTGCAGCGTGTCGTTGGCGTGCGGCTCGCCGAGCAGGTTGTCGACGTAGAGCGCCCGCATGGAGGTCATGCCGCCCATGCCGGTGCCCTGCGTGTTCGCCACCTGCGTGGGGTGCACCCAGCGCAGCAGCTCCGACGGGGTGAACCCGGCCGACAGGAACGCGTCCACCGTGCACACCAGGTTCCACTGGGCCACCCGGTCGATGGCCCCGGCCATGTCGGCGGGGATGCCCCAGCGGGTGGGGTCGAAACCGGTGGGGATCTGCCCGCCCACGGTGCGGCTGAGCTGCACCCGGCGCGGCACGCGGATCTCGGTGCCGGCCTTGCGGGTGACCTTCCAGTCACCCGAGTCGGCCGCCGCGGCGATGACGGTGCGCTCCGGGTCGGCGTCGGCGAACGCGCGCGCCTCGGCCTCGGACGACACCGTGAAGGTGAGGTCCTTGTCGAGGAACACGGAGGTGAGCAGCGGCGAGGACTGCTCGACCATCGCGCCCTCGTCGTCGAAGCGGCGGATGCCGCACCGCTCGATCACCGCGTCGTGGTAGCGCTCCCAGATCTGCGCCTCGGGCACCAGCTCGCCGGACTCGGCGTCGTACCAGCCGGCCTTGGGGCTGTCCTCCCAGCTCACCATGCCGGTGGTCCACGCCAGCTCGAGCACGCCGGCGGGCGAGAGCTCCTCGTCCACCTCCATCTCGAAGCGGGTGCGGGCCGAACCGTACGGGCCCAGCTCGCCCGCGCCGACGATGACGACGAGTTCCTCGGGCGTCGCGGTGACGCTCGGCCAGCTCGGCGCCGTGGTGTGCCGCCGCATCCCGGGCGGGCACGGCAGGGCGTCGATCGTGGCGCGCACCGACGCGGCGAACTCGTCCGCCTCCGCGGCCGCCGCGGCGGCCTCCTCCTGGGTGCCGGCCAGCGCCGCGAGGTCGAGGTCCACCTCGCCCAGCCCGCCGGTGAGGTCGAGCGTCTGCGGCGCGTCCGCGGCCCGGCCGCGCGCGTCGCGCGTCGCGGCGGTGAGCAGCTCCACGGCGATCTCGTCGGTGGCCCACGTGCGCACGCCCTTGGCCTCGACCTGCGCGACGAGCGGGTCGTTGCCGCCCATCAGCCCGGTGCCGCGCACCCAGCCGATGATCGCGTGCACCAGGGTGACCCGCTCGCCCCAGCCGCGCTCGGCGTGCCAGCGGTTGACGAGCGCGTCGAGCGAGGCCTTGGACTCGCCGTAGGCGCCGTCGCCGCCGAACGTGCCGCGGTTGGGCGAGCCGGGCAGCACCACGTGCAGCCGGGAGTCGATGTCGTGGTCGGCGCCGATGCCGGAGAGCCCGGCGATGAGGCGCTCGACCGACCACAGCAGCACGCGCATCTGCAGCTCCGACTTGGCTCCGGCGTCGCGCAGATCGCCCACCACGCGCGGCGCGGCGAACGGGAACAGCAGCGTCGGCGTCATCGGCTCCTTGATCACGGTGGACTTGCCGCCGGCCGACTCGGCCTGTTCGGTGCCGATCCACTCCACCAGCGCATCGACGTCGGAGAACGAGGCCATGTTGGCGGGCACCACCCACAGGGCCGCGCCCTCGCGGGCGGCGCTGCGGTACAGGCCGCGGAAGAACGCCAGCTTGCCCTGCGTGAGCGACGAGGTGGTGGCCACCACGGTCGCGCCGCCGGCCAGCAGCTCGCCGACGACCGCACCGGCGATCGAGCCCTTGCCGGCGCCCGTCACCACGGCGATCTCGCCGGCGAACTCCCCGGCCTGCTCGCGGGTGCGGGGCGCCGCCGCGATGGCCGCGTACTCGGCGGCCAGGGCGCTGCGGCCCTCGCGCTCGGCCCGGCGCCGCCACCAGTCGGCGTGCGCCGCGACGGCCTCGTCGACGGTGGCGAACCCGTCGGCCAGCGCGCCGATCGCGTCGGCGGTGGCGGTCCACATGCGGGCCAGGTCCTCGCGGGCGCTGGCCCAGCGGTCGTCGAAGAGCACCGCCTTGCGGGCGTCGAACGCGGGCGCCACCTGCCGCGCCCAGTCGGAGCCGAGCTCGTCGGAGACCAGGTCGGCCAGCTCCGCCTCGGCCTGCTCGGCCCCGGCGAGCCCGTCGATCTGCGTGTCGGTGAGCCCGAGCTGCTCGAGGATGGTGCGGGCCGTCTCGGCGAGCACGCCGCCCGGCCCGGTCACCTTCTCGGCGAACTCGCCCAGCGCCGCCGAGTCGACGACGCCGCCGCCGGCCGCGGCCGCGGGCTTGGTCACGGCCACGCCGCGCGCCTCGCCCACCGCCAGCACCGCGGAGTCGATGAGGGCGTCGGCCGCGCCGCCGTCGGTGACGGGGCCGTCGGAGAGCCCGCCCATGTCGCCGCCGCGGACGGAGGTGCCCTCGCGGGTGCCCAGCGCCAGCATCGCGGTGACGTGGTCGGCCCAGCCGTCGCCGAGGCCCCACTCGCCGCGCACGCGGTCGCCGACGTACGACGGACGCTTGCCCGAGGGCCCGAACACGCGGCGCAGCTGGTCGCCCACCGCGTCCGTGAGCACCGGGCCGAACGGCTTGTAGGTGCGGGCCAGCCCGGCCACGGTGGCCTCGAGCTGCGGCATCGTGGCCTCGGCGGCGCCGTCGATGGCGCCCAGGTTGAGCTCGGCGCCCAGGTCCACCAGCAGCTGGT
>CAZDSL010000062.1:0-5232 GCA_964507655.1 uncultured Mycobacteriaceae bacterium
CGGACAGCGCCACACACACCGGCCAGCCGGCGCAGTTCTCGCGCAGCCAGGCGCGCACCGCCCCGCGCACCTCCGCGGCGGCGGCACCGGCCGCCCCCGCACCCGGCACCCCCGCACCGGTCATTCCCGCACCGGTCATTCCCGCACCCGGCACCCCGCCCGGCGTCATCCCAGCACGCGCGCGACCCACCGGTCGGGGTCGTCGATCTCGTCGCGGCGCGGCAGGGTCTCGGGGGAGGTCCACACCGTGTTGAACGCGTCCATGCCCACGCGCCCCACCACCGCATCGACGAACGCCTTGCCCCGCACGTACTGCGCCATCTTCGCGTCCACGCCCAGCAGCGCGCGCATGATCCGTTGCAGCACGCTGGGGTTGTGCGCTCGGCGGTGATCGAAGGCCTTACGGATGGTCGCCACGGTGGGCACCACGGCGGGGCCCACCGAGTCCATGACGTGGTCGGCGTGCCCCTCCAGGAGCGTGCCGAGCATGAGCATCCGCTCGATCGCCTCGCGCTGCGGCTCGGCGGCGGCCGCCGTGACGAGGCCGACCAGCCCGCCGTCCTCCTGCGCGACCTCGCCGCGCCGGCGCCGCGCGAGGTGCTCGGCGACGCGCCCGATGATGCCGGAGAGCGGCTCGTCGACGTCGGCGCCGAGCAGCTCCACCGACTCGCGCATGTAGTCGGCCAGCCACGGCGAGGACGAGAACTGCACGCGGTGGGTGACCTCGTGCAGGCACACCCACAGCCGGAAGTCGGCCGGCCGCACGCGCAGCGCCCGCTCAACGGCCACGACGTTGGGCGCGACGAGCAGCAGCGTGCCGCCGTCGGTGAACGGGTCGTACTGGCCGAGGATCGCCGTGGACAGGAACGCGAACACGGCGCCCGCCTGCGCGCCGCCCGCCTTGCCCGCCACGTCGAACCGTCCCCGCCGCGGTGCCGCGCCGCCGGCCGGGGCCGCGGCGGTGAGCGCCCCCATCGACGCGGTGGCGGCCGCGGCCCAGCCCGCACGGTCGACGACGCGCGCCGCGGGCACGGGCAGCCCGTCGGCCAGGCGCGTCACCCCGCGCACGTGCGGCTCGGCGGCCGCCGACGCGGAGGCCAGCTCGGCGAACACCTGCTCGCGGGTGTAGTCGGTCATGGTGGGGCCCGCCGGCGCCAGCCGCCCGGCGATGCGTCCGGCGAGGGCCCAGTCGACCTCGTCGGCCGGGGTCCTGCGCCCCTCCGCGCCGGACTCGCCGCCCGCTCCGACCGATCCGTCGTTCATGCCCGGCATCCGCATCCCCTCAGCGTCGCGGTGATGTCGTCGAGCGCGGGGCGGGCGTCGGCGGGCGGGGTGCCGCCGCTCATCAGCGCGAAGGCCAGCACCCGCCCGTCCACGTCCGTCACCACGCCCGCGAGCGTGCTCACGCCCGAGAGCGTGCCCGTCTTGGCCCGCACCCAGCCGGCGCCCGCCTGCGCGCCGGTCTCGTAGCGGTCGGCCAGCGTGCCGGTGCCGCCCGCGACGGGCAGCGAATCGAGCAGCGGCCGCAGCTGCGGGTGCGCGCTGCCGGCGGCGGCGGTGACGATGGCGTCGAGCGCGCCGGCGGGGATGCGGTTGTCCACCGACATGCCCGAGGTGTCGTGCAGCTCCACCCCGGTGAGGTCGAAGCCCGCATCGCCCAGCGTCGCCTCCACCGCGCCGGCCGCGCCGTCGAAACTCGCGGGCCTGCCCGTGGCCAGCGCCACTTGGCGGCCGACCGCGTCGGCGAGCACGTTGTCGGAGTGCACCAGCATCTGCCGGATCAGCTCCACCATCGGCGCCGACTGCACGGCGGCCAGCCGCGGGGCCCCCTGCGGCGCGGCGGCCTCGCGCACGTCGTCGGTGCTCACCCCCAGCGCGGCGGCCAGGGCGCGCCCGGCGTCGAGGGCGGGGGTGGCGGTGCGGGGCGAATCGGGGTTGGTGATGTCGAGCCGGCCGCCGTCCAGCGCCACCGGCTGCAGGGGGATGATGTTGCCTCCCGCGATGTCGGTGTCGAACCAGCCCTGCGCCAGCGCCGGCCCGGTGTAGAGGCCGGTGTCCACGTCGACGCCGGTGACCGGCACGCCCGACGCGCGGATCTGGTCGGCAAGCTGCGCGATGTGCGCCGCGCCCGGGTAGTAGCCCTCGGTGCCCACCGGCTGCGCGGTGAGGGTGGGGTCGCCGCCGCCCACGAGCACCACCCGCCCGTCCGCACCCTGGACCACCGTGGTGGTGATGCGCTGATCTCGCGGCAGCGCCAGCAGGGCCGCCGAGCCGGTGAGCAGCTTCGTCACCGACGCGGGGGTGCGCGGCCGGGCCGGATCGCGCGACCACAGCACCTGACCGGTGGCGGCGTCGCTGATCTGCCCGGTGAGGTCGCCCAGCGCCGGAGCGCCCAGCGGCCCGGCGAGCGCGGCGTCGAGCCCGGCGGGCGCGGGCACGGGGGCGTCGGGCGAGACGGGGGCGATCTGCGGGACCGGAGTGATGAGCGCGGGCGGGGGCGCGGTGGCGGACGCCACGGACGAGGCGCCGTCGGACACCCGCCAGGCCACCACCCCCGCGGCGGCGAGCAGGACCACCACCGCCACGGCGACGACGGTGATGCGACGCCCGCGCCGGCGGCCGGCGCCCGCGCCGCGCCTGCCGCGGAAGACACGCTTGAGCATCGCGCTGATCGTCGTTCTCCTCGGTGTGCGGAGGCCGGCCCGCGGCGGCCCGGCGGTGCGGCGCCCGCGGTGGGCTCCAGGTCGACGTCCAGCGTAGCGGCCGGGGCGCTATCCTTGCGGGGTTGCCTCCGCCGCGCGCCAGGTTGATGTCGTGCCCGGCGGTCAGAGGCTCCGGCCGGACAGACGCCGCCCGCCGCGCTCGAGCGCCGGCCGCGTGCGTCGCCGGCGGCGACACACCGTGAACGGCATCATCGACTCTTAAGCGAGGACGCGTGGAATTCGACGTCACCATCGAGATCCCCAAGGGGCAGCGCAACAAGTACGAGGTGGACCACGAGTCCGGCCGCGTGCGCCTGGACCGCTACCTCTACACGTCCATGGTGTACCCGGCCGACTACGGCTTCATCGAGAATTCCCTCGGCGAGGACGGCGACCCGCTGGACGCGCTGGTGCTGCTGCCGCAGTCGGTGTTCCCGGGCGTGATCGTCGAGGCCCGCCCCGTGGCGATGTTCAACATGGTCGACGAGGCCGGCGGCGACGCCAAGGTGCTGTGCGTGCCGGCGGGCGACCACCGCTGGGACCACATCCAGGACCTCTCCGACGTGCCCCAGCACGAGCTCGAGGCGATCAAGCACTTCTTCGTCCACTACAAGGACCTGGAGCCGAACAAGCACGTCGAGGCCGCCGACTGGGTGGGCCGCGCCGAGGCCGAGGCCGAGGTGGAGCGCTCCTTCAAGCGGCTGGCCGATCAGGGCGGTCACTGAGCCCCGGCGCAGGCCGCCGAGCCCGCGCACCGCAGCGCCGCACGCCCGCGTCGTCCGCGACTCCCCCGCCCCGGCGGGCCGAGCCCGGACGACGCGGGCGTCGTCGTCGTGGGGTGCCCCCCGGGCCCGGCTACGTCTCGTCGCGCGCCGCCGCGAGGCCGCCCGCCGAGCGCAGCGGCACCTCCTTCCAGAACAGCACCAGCACCCAGGCCAGCCCCGCGAACCCGGTGGTGGCCAGGAACACCGTGCTCATCGCGTCGGAGAACCCCTCGGTGAGCGGCGCGGCGAGGGTGGGGTCGAGCTGCTGGATGAGCGAACTGTCCTGCAGCACCTCGGCCGCGACGCCGGAGTCGTGGGCGATCAGCCCCTGCGCGAACCGCCTGTCGATGTCCGACCCGCTGTGCGCCGCCTGCGCGACGGCCGCGATGTACTGCGGGTCGCGGGCGGCGGCCTCCAGGCGCCCGGTGATGTTCGGCGTCATCTGCGCGAAGAGGATCGACAGGAAGATCGCCACGCCCAGCGTGCCGCCGATCTGCCGGAAGAACGTGGCGGACGCGGTGGACACCCCCATGTCGCGGGCGGGCAGCGCGTTCTGGAGGGCGAGCACCAGCGGCTGCATCATGTTGCCCAGCCCGAAGCCGACGATCGCCATGAACGACATGACGATGACGAACGACGTCCCGGCCTGCACGTAGTGGAGCAGGAACATGCCGGCGGTGAGCAGCGTGGAGCCGAGGATCGGGTAGATGCGGTAGTGGCCGGTGCGCGAGATCAGCTGGCCCGAGATCACCGAGCCCGTCATCACGCCCAGCACCAGCGGCAGCATTTGCAGCCCCGCCACCATGGGCGTCGACCCCTTCGCCACCTGCAGGTACTGCGGCAGCAGCATGATCCCGCCGAACATCGCCATGCCCACGACGAACGAGATCACCACGCCCAGCGCGAAGGTGCGGTTGCGGAAGAAGCGCATGGGGATCAGCGCCGCGTCCCCCATCGCGATCTCGACGAACACGAACGCCACCACGCCCACCGCGCCGATGCCATAGCAGGTGAGCGCGCCGCCGCTGCCCCATCCCCACTCGCGGCCCTGCTCGGCGACGATGAGCAGCGGCACCAGGCCCACCGCCAGCACGGCGGCGCCCCACCAGTCGACGCGCGTGTCGCGGCGCACCCGCGGCAGCCGGAGGTTGCGGTGGACCACCAGCAGCGCCACCGCACCCACCGGCACATTGACCAGGAACACCCACCGCCAGCCGGTCACGCCGAGGATGGCGGCGTGGTCGGCGAACAACCCGCCCAGCACCGGCCCCAGCACGCTCGAGGTGCCGAACACGGCCAGGAAGTAGGCCTGGTACTTGGCCCGCTCACGCGGGGCGAGGATGTCGCCGAGGATCGCCAGCGCCAGCGACATCAGCCCGCCCGCGCCCACGCCCTGCACCGCGCGGAACGCGGCGAGCATGTACATCGACGTCGCCATCGAGCACAGCGCCGAGCCCACGAGGAAGACGACGATGGCGCTCATGAACAGCACCTTGCGCCCGACGATGTCGGAGATCTTGCCGTACAGCGGCGTGGACAGGGTCGCGGTGATCAGGTAGGCGGTGGTCACCCACGCCTGCAGCGCGTAGCCGTTGAGGTCGTCGGCGATCGTGCGGATCGCGGTGGAGACGATGGTCTGGTCCAGCGCGGCCAGGAACATGCCCAGCATCAGGCCGCTGAGGATGAGCAGGATCGCCCTGTGCTCGAGCGCCGGCGGCTGCGGCCCGGCGGCGTCCTCGGTGTCGGTCATCGGCCCGTGTCCTCGC
>CAZDSL010000062.1:5332-11480 GCA_964507655.1 uncultured Mycobacteriaceae bacterium
CGGTCGGCGGCCTCCCCCGTCGCCCCGCCGGCCTGCGCCCGGATCTCCTCGCGCCGGGTCTCGTAGCCGTCGAGCAGCTTGGCGAGCAGGCGGGCGAGTTCGCCGCGCTCGTCATCGCTCCACCCGCCCACCACCTTGGCCAGCCGGAGGTTGCGGTCGCGCCGCATTCGGGCGGCGGCCGCGCGCCCGCTGTCGGTGACGGCGATGAGGCTGGCGCGGCGGTCGTCGGGATCGGGCGTGCGCTCCAGGTGGCCGCGCCGCACGAGCTGCCCCACGTGACGGCTCACGGTGGACGGGTCGGCCAGCATGGTCTCGGCCAGCGTGCCGGTGCGCATGGGGCCGTGCTGCAGCAGCATGAACACGCACCGGTAGGCGGCCAGCTCCAGCCCGTCGGGCCCGTGCCGGCCGACCTGGCTCATCGTGCGCTCGCGCAGCCAGTGCAGCCGGCCCAGCTGGGTGGCGAGGTCGTCGGTGTGGCTCGGCAGCCCCGCACCGAACGCCGCGGGTTGCTCGTCGGGGTACACGCGCCCTCCTCATCGGGTGGCCCGCCCGCGGGGCCGCGCGCGTGCACCACGCCGGACCCGGCGAGGCGGCAGGCGGGCGGCGGGCCGTGCGGGCGCGCGCCGGGTCGATCCGTTGCAGGCCCCAAGTTTCCCGTCGCCGCGCCGCGCGGCGCAACCCCGATCGCGGGCCCGCGTGCGGGGGGAAGGAATCGGCCCGCGCCGGCGCGGCGCCTCACCCCGCCGCGGCACGGCGCCTCACCCTCCTCACCCGTGTGCGGGCGGCGCCTCCGCGACGGGCTCGGCGTAGAGGTAGACGTTGTCGCGGTAATCGCCGACGCCGCCGGAGTAGTCGAGGTCGCCGCCGCAGGTGACCACCACCAGCCTGCGGGGGCCGGCCAGGCCGCCCCAGATCGTCTCGTCGACCCCGTCGGACTTCGGTCGCTGCGTCACCGCCGTCACCCGCCAGGCGGTGGACGCGCCGGCGGCGTCGACGGTGTGGACCACCTGGCCCGGCTCCATCGTGACCAGGTCGTACAGGGCACCGGGCCCCTGGTCCGCCATGTTCACGTGCCCGGCGAGCACGGTGGTGCCGGTGGCGGCGTCGAGGGGCGCGCCGCCGGTCCAGATGCCCACCTGGTGCACGTCGTGCGGTGGGGTGAGGACGCCGTCGGGCACCGTGGCGGCGGCCACCGGGGCGGAGACGCCCAGAGCGTCGAGCCGCAGCGTGCCGCCCGCGGCGGCGAGAGCCCCGCCCTGTTCTGGGGCCTGACCGGAGGCGTGCGCGGGCAGGGGCAGCCCGGTGGTGGGCGCGACGCTGGTGCCGGACGCCGCGGCGGGACCGTCCGCCGGCGTGGTGGTACCCCCGCCGAGTGTCGACACCAGCAGCACCGCGGCCGCCGCGCACACGAGCAGCGCGGCGAGCGCCACCGCACACCAGGCGGCGGTGCGGGTGACGCCCCTGCGGGCCGGGCCGGCGCGGCGTGGGCGGGACATGCGGCCCCTTCCGGCTGGGGGCGGCCTGCGCGGGGGCTCCCCGGGGAGGCCGCCGAGCGGGCTGCGGCGGTGCGGAGCCGGGCTAGTGCCCCCGGAACTCCGGCGTGCGCTTTTCGAACACGGCCGCGATGGCCTCGCCCAGGTCCTTCGACGGCAGGAACGCGGCGTTCCACGCGGCGACGTAGCGCAGGCTCGCATCCACCTGCGCGGAGCGGGTGTGCCCGAGCACCGACTTGATGCCGTGCACCACCAGCGGCGGGTTGGCGGCGATCTCCTGCGCGGCGGCGCGGGCGGCGTCGAGCAGCGCGGCGCGGTCGGCGAAGACGTCGTTGACCAGGCCGATGCGTTCGGCGCGCGCGGCGTCGATGTCGCGGCCCGTCAGCGCCAGCTCGCGCACGTGCCCCTCGCCGACGATGCCGCCGATGCGCGCGAGCGTGCCCATGTCGGCCACCATGCCCACCTTGACCTCGCGCACCGAGAAGCGCGCGTCGGCCGAGGCGTAGCGGAAGTCCGCGGCGGTGATGAGGTCGATGCCGCCGCCGATGCACCAGCCGGCGATCGCCGCGATCACCGGCTTGCGGCAGCGCTCCACGGCATTGGCGGCCTCCTGCATGCCGAGGATGAGGTCGTGGAACTCGGTGCGCTCCTTGGCCTGCGCGTCGGGCGCGAGCACCGCGCCCAGCGACGGGGCGATGGCCGGCAGGTCGAGGCCGTAGGTGAAGTGCGGGCCCGAGCCGGCGAGCACGATCGCGCGGACCTCCGGGTCGGCGTCGAGCGCCGCGAACACCCGCGGGCACTCGGACCAGAAGTCGGGCCCCATCGCATTGCCCTTGCCCGGGCCGATGAGCGTCACCTCCGCGACGGCGCCGGTGCGCTCCACCGTCATCGACGTGTACTGGCCGCCGCCGGGCTCCCCGGCAGCGTCGTGTCGGGTCTCGTCCTGCATCCGGGTGTCGCCTGCCATCGCCTCGCCCCTCGTCTGAGCCGCGCCGGTGCGCGGCGCCTGCCTGCCCGCACCGATCTTACCCATCGGTAGCACCTCCCGGAGCGACACCGGCCGGCCGCCGCCGGACGCGGGTGGGCGCCCGCGCCTGGCAGAATGCGGCGGTGCCCACCCCCCGCCTCGACGACGACGCCGCACCCGCCGCCGACTCCCCCGCCCCCACCAGCGCGCTCTCGCGACGCGGCATGGCGGCGGTGCTGGCGGCGACGGTGTTCGCGGCCGCGTCCGGCTACGTGGTCATGCTGCTCGCGGGCCGGCAGCTCGGCGCCTCCGGCTACGCCGACTTCACCGTGTACTGGGCGCTGTTCTTCACGTTCGTCGGCATCACCAACGGGCTCATGCAGGAGTCCACGCGCGCGGTGAGCGCCGAGGAGGCGGCCCGCGTCACGGGCCGCCCCGCCCCGCCCGGCGACCCCGACCGCACCACCCGCCCCGCCGTGCTGGCCGCGGCGCTCGGCCTGGTGCTGGCGCTGCTCATCGTGGTCACGTCTCCCCTGTGGGCGTCGCGGGTGCTGGCGGGCCACGAGGTGCTGGGCGTGGCGGTGCTCGCCGTGTCGGTGTGGACGGTGGCGGTGCAGTCCACCCTGTGGGGCCTCGCCGCCGGCCGCGGACGGTGGGTGCTCTACGCGTGCGGCATGGCGGCGGACGCGGCGCTGCGGCTGGCCGTCGCCGTGTGGGCGGTGGTGGCCGGCCACGGCATCGTGGCGTTCGTCTTCGCGACGGTGGCGGGCGCCGTGTCGTGGCTGCTGCTCATGGGGTCGGGCTCGGGCCGGCGCACGCTGGCGCGCCGGGTGCGGGTGCCGCGGCCGGTGTTCCTGCGCCGCACGCTGCAGGCCATGGCGGCGTCGGCGGCCACCTCGGTGCTCATCGTGGGCTTCCCCGTGCTGCTGGCGGGCACCGAATCGGCCGACCTGGGCGACACCGCCGGATCGCTGCTGTTCGCCGTCACCATCACGCGCGCCCCCCTGCTCGTGCCGCTCACCTCCTTCCAGAGCGCCATCATCGTGTTCTTCGTCGAGCGCCGCGCCGCGCTGCTGCGGGCGCTGGCGCTGCCCCTGTCGGCGGTCGCCGCCGTGGGCGCGGTGGGCGCGGCGCTCGCCTGGTGGATCGGCCCGCCGCTGATCCGGCTCGTCGGCGAGGGCTTCGACATGTCCGGCGGCGCGCTGGCCGCCCTCGTCGGGGGCGCCGTGGCCACCGCGGCGCTCATGCTCACCGGCTGCGCCGCCCTCGCCGGCGAGCAGCACCGCGCGTACGCGTCGGGCTGGTGGGTGGCCACCGGCATCGCCGTCGTGCTGCTCGCCCTCCCCCTGGACCTCACGCTGCGCACCGTGACGGCGCTGGTCGTGGGCCCTCTCGCCGGGGTCGCGGTGCACCTGTGGGCGGCGCTGACGGCGGTGCGCCGCCGGCCCCTGCGCGCGTCGGATTACATCACCGACACGACCGCCCGCTAGGATTCGTCCGGAACAGATCGAGGATCCGAGTCGAGAGAGGCCACCTGTGCAGGACATGTCCGATGTCTGGCTGGTGGTCCCCGTCTACAACGAGGCGCCGGTCATCCGCGAGGTGGCCGAGGCCGCCAAGAAGGTCTTCCCCAACATCGTCTGCGTCGACGACGGCAGCCGCGACGGCTCGGCCGACGAGATCCTCGCCGCCGGCGTGCACCTGGTGCGCCACCCCGTCAACCTGGGCCAGGGCGCGGCCATCCAGACGGGCGTGGCGTTCGCGCGCGAGCGCCCCGGCGCCCGCTACTTCGTCACCTTCGACGCCGACGGCCAGCACCGCACCGAGGACGTCGAGGCCATGCTCGCGCGCCTGCGCTCCGAGCCGCTCGACATCATCGTGGGCACCCGCTTCGCCGGGCAGGATGCGTCGGGGGTGCCGCTGATCAAGCGCGTCGTGCTGCGCACCGTGGTGGCGCTGAGCCCGCGCACCCGCCGACTGGGCCTCACCGACGCGCACAACGGCCTGCGCGTGTTCAACAAGACGGTGGCCGACCAGCTCGACCTCACCATGAACGGCATGAGCCACGCGTCCGAGTTCGTCCAGCTCATCGACGAGCACCACTGGCGGGTGGCCGAGCAGCCTGTGACGATCCTCTACACCGAGTATTCGATGGCCAAGGGGCAGTCCTTGCTCAACGGCGTGAACATCCTCTTCGACGGGCTGCTGCGCAGCCGGATCCGGCGGTGACGCAGTGATCATCCAGATCGTCCTCATCGCCGCCGTCCTCATCTTCTTCCTCTACTACCTGCGCTCGCGCGGCAGCAGCCGCTCGTCCGCGCTGTTCAAGCTGCTCTTCCTGGCCTTCTGCCTGTTCGGCGTCTACACGGTGATCCGCCCCAACGACCTCACCGCCATGGCGCAGGCGATCGGCGTCGACCGCGGCACCGACCTCATGCTCTACGCGCTGGTGGTGACGTTCGGTTTCACCACCGTGGGCACGTACCTGCGCTTCCGCGAGCAGGAGCTGCGCTACACGCGCCTCGTGCGCGCGATCGCGCTGCAGGGCGCGCAGATCCGCGACGTCGACGCCGCGCTGCCCGACGCCGCACGGGGCGAGGCCGCCGCCCAGGACGGCGGTGACCAGGACGACGCCCGCGAGGCCGCCGCCCAGGACGGCGCCGCCACCGGGCACACCGGCACCGAGCGCACCGCCACCGACCACACCGCCACCGAGCAGACCGCCACCGAGCACACCGGCGGTGCGCACCCGGCATGAGCCGCCCGCACATCCGGCTGTCCGTCGTCATGCCCGTCTACGCGGGCGCCGACCCGCAGCACTTCCGGCGCGCGCTCGAGAGCATCTACGCGCAAACGCACCCCGCCTGCGAGGTGATCGTGGTCGAGGACGGTCCGCTCGACGCCGCCCACCACGCCGTGCTCCGCGCCTTCGCCGGCCGCACCCCGGAGCTGCGGCGCGTGGCGCTCCCCGACAACCGCGGCGCCGCGGCCGCGAACCAGGCCGGGATCGAGGCGGCCCGCTGCGAGTGGATCGCCAAGGCCGACGCCGACGACGTCAACCTCCCCGCCCGCTTCGCCGTGCAGGCGGAGGCGCTGAGCACGGCCGAGGCCGACGGCGCCCCGGTGGACTGCCTGGGCTCGGCGATGCTCGAGTTCGAGGGCGGCGCCCCCGGCGAGGAGGCCGACCACGTGACGGGCCTGCGCAGCCTCCCCGGCACGCCCGGGGCGATCGCCCGCTACGCCCGCCGCAACAACCCCGTCAACCACCCGACGGCCGTGTACCGGCGCGAGCTCGCGCTGTCCGTGGGCGGCTACCGGCAGGTGCCGTACATGGAGGACTACGACCTGATGGCGCGCATGCTCGCCGCCGGGGCGCGCCTGCGCAACCTGCCCGAGCCTCTGGTGCTCTTCCGCGCGGGCGACGCGATGCTGGGCCGGCGGCGGGCGCGCGGCATCTTCGCGGCCGAGCGCACCATGCAGGGCAACCTGCGCGCGTACGGGCTGGCCGGGCCGGTGGAATCGCGGCTGAACCTCGCGGCGCGCACGGCCTTCCGCCTGCTGCCCCCGCCGCTGCTGCGGCTGGCCTACCGCGGGCTGTTCCACCGGCCGCGCGGCTGACCGTTCACCGGGCCTGGACCGAACGCCCGGCGGCCCGAACTCCCGGCGGCCCGGTCAGAATCCGGGCGGC
>CAZDSL010000063.1:0-3341 GCA_964507655.1 uncultured Mycobacteriaceae bacterium
GCGAGGAACAGGCGAAGAAGACCCTCGAGCTGCTCGCCATGATCCCCGACGACGATCCCGACTCGGTCGCCCTGTCCGACCAGATCGAGGCGGTGCTCCTCGCCCGGGCGCGTTGCTGCACGTCGGCCCGCACGGGCCTGTTCGCCGAAGCGCTCGAGGAGATGCGCAACCGCATCGACCCCGACGGCCCGGCCCCCGCGGAAGACCCCGAGCGCAACGACCTGTCGATCGCCTGCACCCTGAACGGCCGCTACCGCATCAACGGCGACCTCGACGCCGAGACCGGCGAAATGCTGGCGGGGGCCCTCTCGCCGCTCGCGGCGCCGCGCCCCGAGGACGACGGCACCCGCGACCGCCGCCCGGCCGGGCGGCGGCGCGCCGACGCGCTCACCGAGCTGCTGCGCCGCTACCAGTGCGGACTCGGCCCCGACCCCGACCCCGCCGGCGGCGACCCGGCGGGCGGTGACACGGCCGACGACGGTGATCCGGGCCGTTCCGGCGCCGCCGCCGGTCCCACGGCCCCCGCCACGGGCGAAGTGCTGCCCGGCGGCACAGCCCGCCCCCAGATCCACGTGCACATCCGCGCCCAGGACCTCACCGGCTGCGGCGCAAGCAACGACGAGCTCCTCGACCTGCTGCGCCAGGGGCGGGTGCACGAGATGTTCACGGCCCTGCGCTCCGGCTGGACCGAACACCACGGCGTGTTGTCCACCGCCACGCTGCGGCGCATCTCGTGTGATGGCACGGTCACCCCGATCGTCGTCGACGAGCACGGGGTGCCGCTGTCGCTGGGGCGCACCGTACGGCTCGCCAACCGCGCCCAGCGCCGCGCTTTGGCGGCCCGGGATGGCGGTTGCGCGTTCCCCGGCTGCACCCGCCCGGTTTCCTGGACCGAAGCGCACCACATCATCCACTGGGCCGACGGCGGCTGCACCGACCTCGACAACCTGGTGCTGCTGTGCTCGGCGCATCACCGGGCTGCGCACCACGACGGCTGGGACATCGCCATGGGTGAGCACCGGCGGCCGGTGTTCCGGCCGCCGGCGGGTATCGACCCGTACCGCCGGTGGATCGACAGCCACGGGCTCGCCACCGCCGATCCCCCACTGCATTCGGGCGGCAGCGGCGGCCACAACCCTGGCCGCCACAACCCTGACCGCCACAGTCCCGGCGGCGGCCAGCGCGGGAGCGGCACCGGCGCCCCGGGCGCACCCGGCACCAGCGGCTCCACCACCGACACCGACCCGCCCTGGTGACCGGCCGCGGCTCGCCGGCGCCCGCTGCCCTCACAACTCCACACCGCCCACCCCGACGCCGACCCCCGGCGCCGGGGCACACAGGCGCGCAACAATCGTCACCATGACCGGCGACCACGCCCCCGTTCCCCCGATCCCGGCCCGCCCCGCCGTCCTCGACCTCACACACACGCTCGCCGAGGGCATCCCTGTGTGGCCGGGCGACCCCGAGTTCACGATGCACCGCGCCGTCGACAGGCCCGCATTCCTCGTCAACGCACTGCACCTGGGCGAGCACACCGGCACCCACGTCGACGCGCCCCTTCACGCGGTGCCCGGCGGCCTCGGCGTCGACCGGATCCCCTCCGCCGACCTCATCGCACCGCTGGTGGTCATCGACTTCACCCGGCAGTCCGCCCATGACCCCGACGCCGTGCTCACGGTCGATGACGTCACCGCCTGGGAGGTCCGGCACGGCCGCATCCCCGCTCGCGCACTCGTCGCCTTGCACACGGGGCTCGACGAAGCCTTCGAAGACGCCGCCGCCTTCCTCGGCACAGAGTCGGGCACCCCCGGACACTTCCCCGGCTACTCCGGCGAGGCGGCCGAGTTCCTGGTGCGCCACCGCGAGGTCGCCGCCATCGGCACCGACGCGCTGAGCATCGACGCCGGCGGGTCGCCGGATCTGCCCGCGCACCTCGCAGTGCTCGGCGCCGGCCGCTACGCCGTGGAGATGCTCGCCCGCCTCGGCGAGGCCCCCGCCACCGGCGCGACGGTTCTGGTGGCGCCGCTGAAGATCCGTGACGGTTCCGGCGCCCCCGCACGCGTGCTCGCGCTGCTGCCCTGATGGCTCCGGTCCCCGATCCAGTCCCGGTCCCGGTCCCGGTCCCGGTCCCGCACACCATCGCACGGCCGCCCGCACGCACTCGTGGACCTGCGCCCGCACGCACCGCGCCCCTATACTCCACGAGCGTGAATTCCTCTGCGCGCCGCCGCAGGCGCGACAGGCCCACCGGACGCACCACATGCGAGGAGCACCCATGACCGTCACCCACAAGCTCATCGGCGGCTCCATGCAGATGGTGGCCTGCCAACTCGCGCAGGGTCAGTCGGTATTCTGCGAGCCCGGCAAGTTCCTGTGGAAGACCACCAACGTGGACGTCCGCACCACACTGGGTGCGCCGTCCGGCGACGGGGGCGGCCGTCCGCAGTCCGCCGCGTCGTCACTGCTGGGGCTCGCCAAGAACGTCGGCAAGCGGATGCTCGCCGGCGAGTCGCTCGCGGTGCAGGTGTATTCGGCGACCCGCGACGCCGGCCTTGTCGCCTTCGCGGGCGTGCTGCCCGGCCAGATCCGCGCGCTCGAACTCGACGGCACCACCCAGTGGCTGGCGCAGAAGGACGCGTTCGTCGCCGCCGAATCCACCATCGACTTCGACATCGCCTTCTCCGGCGGCAAGACCGGCCGGTGGGGCGGCGAGGGCTTCATCCTGGAGAAGCTCGGCGGCACCGGCACCGTGTTCATCGCCGGCGCCGGCGACTTCGTCGACCTCAACCCCGCCGACTACGGCGGCAGGATCCAGGTGGACACCGGCTGCATCGTCGCCTTCGAAAGCTCCGTCAAGTACGGGGTGGAGCGCGTGGGCGGGCTGGACATGCAAGGCGTGATGAACATGGCGCTCGGCGGCGAGGGCGTGCACCTGGCCACGCTGGAGGGCGACGGCCGGGTGATCATCCAATCGATGACGACGGCCGGCATCGCGCAGGCGCTGATGAAGAACGTGGGGCCGGACGAGGACCGCAAGGGATTCACCGGCGGCCTGTTCTCTGGGAGCATGGACTGATGGGGTTCATGGACAAGGCCAAAGAGGCGGCCGAGCGCGCGGCCGCCATGGCACAGCAGGGCCTCGATCAGGGCCAGCAGAAGCTCGACGAGTACCAGCAGCAGCGCGAGGCCGGCGAGCTGTACCAGGCGCTGGGTGAGGCCTTCTACGCCGAGCAGCGCTCCGGCGGCCCGCGTCAGGACGTGATCGACGCGCTCGCACGGCTCGACCGGTGGCACGCGCAGTCGGCGCCCGGCCGGAGCGCTCCGCCGGTCGGCCCCGGCGA
>CAZDSL010000063.1:3441-6817 GCA_964507655.1 uncultured Mycobacteriaceae bacterium
GCCCCGGCGAACCCGATGCGCCGCGGCGCGCGCAGCCCGGCGGATTCACGCTGGACGGGCTCTGACGGCCGTCAGTCGCAGCGCCGCCCCAGCACCAGCGCGAACCGGCCCGCCTCGTCCTGCCACGACCCGGCCGACGCGAACCCCGCCGCCTCCAGTTCGCGCTCGAACGCGTCCAGCCTGAACTTCGCCGACACCTCGGTGCGCAGCTCCTCGCCCGCGGCGAACCGCACCCGCATGTCCAGCGCCGGCACCTCCACCGCCATGTCCCGCCGCGCGCGCAAGCGCATCTCTATCCACGAATTCTCCGCGTCCCACAACGCCACGTGGTCGAACGCGCGCGGATCGAAATCGGCGCCCAGCCTGGTGTTCATCACCCGCAGCACGTTGCGGTTGAAGTCGGCCGTCACGCCGTCGGCGTCGTCGTAGGCCGCGATCATCGCCGCCGGATCGGTGACGAGCCCGATCCCCACCAGCAGATGCTCGCCCTCCTCCAGCACCTCGGCCAGCCCCCGCAGGAACTCCCCCCGCGGGCCGGGCTCGAGATTGCCGATGGTGCCGCCCAGGAACGCCACCAGCCTCCGCCCGGCGCCTGGCAGAGCCTCGAGCGATCCGGTGAAGTCGCCCACCACGCCGTGCACCGGCAACTCCGGGAAGTCGAGGGCGAGCGCATCGGCCGCCATCCGGATCGACGCCGCCGACACGTCCTGCGGCACGTACAGCCGCAGGCCCCCACGGTCGGCGAACGCCGAGATCAGCAGCCGCGTCTTCTCCGACGACCCCGATCCCAGCTCGACGAGCGTGTCGGCGCCGCAGGCCTCGGCGATGGCGTGCGCATGCCGCGTGAGCAGGGCCCGCTCCGTGCGCGTCGGGTAGTACTCGGGCAGGCGCGTGATGCGGTCGAACAGGGCGCCACCGCACTCGTCGTAGAACCACTTGGGCGGCAGCGTCTTCGGTTCGGAGGACAACCCCGCGCGCACGTCGGCCCGCAGCTGCGCCGTCAGGTCCTCGATCGTCAGATGCACATCCACCACGGTCTTCGTCATGACGCCCACGTTCCCTTCGCCTCACTGCGCCCACTCAGGTCACTGCACTCGCTCATGCCCACCGGCCGCACGCTCACCTCGCCCACCCGCGCATCGATCACCGTCCCGTCGGGCACCTCGCGCCACGCCCCGGCGCCGGTCGGCTCCGAGGCGACCGTCACCGCGTCGTCCGCGTCGAGCACCCACAGCGAATGCCGCCACGCCACCGCCACGATCCGCTCCCCGTCCGACGCGAGCAGGTTGAGGCGCGAACCCGGCGCCGCCGCCTCGACGTCGACGACCACCGACGCGAGCGCCTCCGCAGCATCCGTCCCCCTCGCCCGCCTCGCACGGAACAGGTGCCACAGGAACACCGAGTCGGTGGCCGCCTCCATCGCCATCACGTCCTCCGTCCCCAGCTCGGCGGCGAGCGCGGCCGTCGACGCGGGCCAACCCCGCACCACCCCGTTGTGGCTGAACGCCCACACGCCGTCGGTGAACGGCGCGCACGCCTGCATCGTCACCGGCATGCCCGGCGTCGCCGAGCGCACCGCCGCCACCACGGCCGGCGCCGCGATCTGCTCGAGCACCCCGCACACCCGCGACCTCCCGTCGACCCGCCCGGCACCCGGACCGCCCGCGCTCGCGTCCACCGATCGCCCCAGCGCCGGGTCGGACCAGGCGGGCAGCGTGGTGCGATGCTGCCCGACGACCCGCTCACCGCCGGGGCCGCCGGACCACCAGCAGGCGCCGAAGCCGTCGGCGTTCACCGTCCCTCCGCCGCGCATCTGCCGCGGGTCCCACGACTGCCGCACCAGCGAGTGCGCCCCGTCCGTCACCGCGCGCGCCACCGCGACAGGCGGCCCCAGGTAGGCCAGGTGCCGGCACATCAGGCGCCTGCCCCGGCGCCGGCCGCTGCCTGCCCGCCGGCCTCGGCCACGTCGCGCACCAGCCGGATTCCCGCAAAGATCTGGCGCCGCACCGGCAGGTCCCAGTTGCGGAACGTTCCGCGGCAGGCCACCGCGTCCGTGCCGAACGACCCGCCGCGCAGCATGCGGAAGTCGCCGCCGAAGAACACCTCGGAGTACTCGCGGTACGGGAACGCCCGGAACCCCGGGTACCCCTCGAACCCCGACGACGTCCACTCCCACACGTCGCCCAGCAGCTGGTGGATGCCCGACGGCGTCGCCCCCTCCGGATACGCGCCGACGCCCGCCGGCGACAGGTGCCGCTGGCCGAGGTTCGCGTGCCGCGCGGACGGCGCCTCCTCGCCCCACGGATACGCCCTGGACGCGCCCGTCGCCGGATCCCAGCGCGCCGCCTTCTCCCACTCCGCCTCGGTGGGCAGCCGCTTGCCCGCCCACGCCGCGAACGCCTCCGCCTCGAAGAAGCACACGTGCACCACGGGCTGGTCCGGCGGAACCTCCTCGACCACGCCGAACCGCCGCCGCATCCACCGCCCGTCCGGGCCCGCGGACCAGAATTGGGGCGCCTCGAGGCCGGCCTCGGTGCGGTGCCGCCATCCCGGCTCGGACCACAACTCCGGCCGCTGGTAGCCGCCGTCGGCGATGAAGCGCGCATAGCGGCGGTTGGTCACGGGCACCGCTTCCATGGCGAACGCGGGCACCTCCACCCGGTGCGCGGGACGCTCGTTGTCCAGCGCCCAGGCCTCCGCACCCGCCGCGCCGTCGGTGCCCATGCGGAACGGCCCGGCCGGGACGACCACCTCGGGCGGCGGGTCGGACGCGAGCACCCCGCCGCCGGCCGGCGCGGGCGGCGCCTCCAGCAGCGGTGCGCCGTCCCGGAGCTGATGCGTCGCCAGCATCGTCTCGTCGTGCTGCTGCTCATGCTGGGCGACCATGCCGAACACGAAACCGCCCGACGTCAGCCCCGACCCGCCGAACCGGCACCCGTCGAGCACCTCGAACGCCGACGCCCGCACCCGCTGCGCGTACGACCGCGCCGCCTCCGGCCCCAGCAGCGGCAGCGCGGGCCGCCCCGCCCGCGGATGCCGGAACGCGTCGTAGAGGTCGTCCACCCGCGGCTCCGCGGGGTTCTCCGGCCCGGCCTCCCGCGCAGCCCCACCACCCGCGCGCGCCTCCGTCGCCGGGCGCCCGCCCGCAGCACGCACCAGCCACCGGTCCTCCTGGTTGCCGATGTGCGCGAGGTCCCACACCAGCGGCGACATCAGCACCGAATGCTGGGCGGTGAGCTCGTCGTCGGGGATCGCTGTGAGCACGGCCGTGCGCCGCCGGGCCCGCTCGAGCGCCCGGCGGCACCGCTCCCGCAGCACCTCGTCGCCGGCCGCCGCGCAGGTCCCCGCTGCACCGGTCCCCCCTGCATCGGTCCCC
>CAZDSL010000063.1:6917-11301 GCA_964507655.1 uncultured Mycobacteriaceae bacterium
TCCGTCATCGGCACCTCCGTCATCGGCACCTCCTCGCCGCCCCGGCCAACGCCTGCGCCACGGCCCCGCCGGCGCCGTCGCCCGCCCCGGACACCGCCTCCGCCGCCAGCTCCAGCAGCCCCGCGGCGGTCGCCCGCAGCGCGGCGTCTGCCAGCCCGTCACGCGCCGCACTCCGCCACGCCCCGGCGGTGGGCTGCGCGAGGGCCAGCGCCCGGTCCGTGGCCTCGGGCGTGCGGGCCAGCGCGTCGATCGCGGCGATCGGCGCGCCCCACCCCGCACCCGGCCCCGCCTGCGCGTCCAGGTACCGCACCTCGAGGTGCCCGCACGGACGCACCGGGGGGAAGAGCGTGGTGAGGTGGTAGTCGAGGTCGGCCTCCGTCGGCGCCCGTGGCGGCGCCCCCGCACCGCCCTCGATCCAGCGGGAGAAGGGCACGTCGCCGGGCACCGACCAGTCATCCCCCTCGCCCCGCGCGCACAGCAGCGGGGCCGCCAGCGCCCACTGCGTGTAGGCGCCCACCGGGTCGTCCGCCGACGACGGGTCGCCCTCTCCCAGACCCGTGCGGGCCGGGTCGAGCGTGAGCCACGTGCGCATCCGCGGCGACGCCCAGCCGTCCGCGTCCCACGCCCGCACCGGCCCGCCGAGCCCGCCCTCGCCGCCCGCGAACGCGGCCGTCAACGCGGGGCCGACGGCGTTGAGCATCCGCCACCGCCGCCCCAGCGCGTCCGCATCGGCGCCGCAGTCGACGCTGACGTGGATGGCGGCGGTGTTGCACATCATCGCCGCGCCCAGCGGCCCGTGCCGGTCGAACCGCCGTTGCATCGCCGCGTAGCGCGCCACCCGCAGGATCCGCCGCGGCGGCCGGGAGGTGTCCACCGGACCGGGCACCATCACGATGCCCTGCGCACCCAGCAGAGCACGCAGCACGCGAGCATCGGCCTCGAGCGCCTCGAGCAGGCCCGCCGGCCCCGGCAGCGGGAGGCTGGAGATCTCCACCTGCCCGCCCGGCTCGATCGTCACCGCCGACCCGCACGGCAGCGGCGCGTGCGGCGAGCCGGGCGCCACCGTCGCCGGCGCATGATCGCCCAGCGCCGCCGCCAACCGCTGCGCGGAGGGACGGGTGCCGTCGGCCATCCGCGTGATCCATTCCAGCTCGGCGCCCACCAGCCCCGGCGGCCGCAGCCCGAAGCAGCGGGACACGATGCGCTCGCGCGCCTGCGCCACCGAGGTGATCTCCCGGGTGGCGGAGACGGCCGGTCCGGGCTGCGGGGCCGTGCGAGTGCCGGCCGCGGCGCGCAGTTCGGGGGTCATGGCGAGAGGGCGCCTCACTTCCTGTGCGGAAACGTCCCCACCGACAGTAACCTCCGCCACACCCGCTGCGGCCGAATTGCCCGATGCCCCGGGCCTCCCCCGCCCCGCGCGGGCCTCCCGGTGCGCGGGAGCGGCTCCGACGGCCGCGGCACGCCCTCCGCTATACCCGATGCATGGCCGATGATCCGCGCGCCGCGCGCGCCCACACCACCGACACCGTCCGCCCGCTCCGCGTCTCCTCCCCCACCGGGCCGGACGCCCCGCAGTGGGACATCGAGGCCGACGTCGTCGTCGTCGGCTACGGCATCGCCGGCGCCTGCGCCGCCCTCGAGGCCGCCCGCGCCGGCGCCGAGGTGGTGGTGCTCGAGCGCGCCGGCGGCTGGGGCGGAGCGGCCGCGCTCGCCGGCGGCTTCGTCTACATGGGCGGCGGCACCGGGCTGCAGCGCGAGCTCGGCTTCGAGGACACCCCCGAGAACATGCGCGCGTTCCTCACCGCGGCGATGGGCCCGGGCGCCGACCCGGAGAAGATCGAGGCCTACAGCACCGGCAGCGTCGACCACTACGAGTGGCTGGTCGACGCCGGCGTCCGCTTCAAGCGCGAGTTCTGGGGCGAGCCCGGCTGGGAGCCGCCCGCCGACCAGGGCCTGATGTACAGCGGCGGCGAGAACGCCGCGCCCCTCACCTCCGCAGCCACGGCGGCCCCGCGCGGGCACGTCCCGCAGATGCAGAACAAGAAGGCGGGCGACCAGAGCGCCGGCCTCATGCTCATGACCCCGCTCGCCGAGCGGATCGCCGAGCTGGACGTGCGCACCGAGTACGACGTGACGACCCGCCGCCTCGTCGTCGCGCAGGATGACGGGGGCGATCGCGTCGTCGGCGTCGTCGCCACCCGCTTCGGCGAGAGCCTCACCGTGCGGGCCCGGCGCGGCGTCGTCCTCGCCGCCGGCAGCTTCACCTACAACGACCGCATGATGCGCGCCCACGTGCCGCTGCTCGCCGGGCGCCCCGGCGCCGCCGTCGAATCGCACGACGGCCGCGCCATCCGCATGGGCCAGGCCATCGGCGCCGACGTCATGCACATGGACGCCGCCGAGGTCAACGTGGGCTGCGATCCGCAGCTGATGGTGCGCGGCATCCTGGTGGACGGTGCCGGCCAGCGTTTCGTCACCGAGGACACCTACCCCGGCCGCATCGCGCAGGAGATGACCCTGCACCGCGGCGACACCGCCTACCTGGTCCTGGACGAGCGCGCATACGAGGAGGCGGGCGGCACCGTCACCGCCACCCCGTTCCTGCGGCCCGGCCCCACGTGGGTGTGCGAGACGGTCGCCGAGCTCGAGTCGGAGATGGGGCTGCCCGACGGCACCCTGCAGTCCACCGTCGAGTTGTACAACCGGCACGCCCGCGAAGGCGCCGACCCCGTGTTCGGCAAGGACCCCCAGTGGCTGCGGCCCATCGAGGGCAACGTGGCGGCCATCGACCTGCGCGGGCGCACCGGCGGCTTCGCGCTGGGCGGCCTGCGCACCGACGTCGACTCGCGCGTGCTGCACGTCGACGGCGACCCGGTGCCCGGGCTCTTCGCCGCCGGCCGGTGCACGTCGGGCATCGCCGCGTGGGGCTACGCCAGCGGCGCCTCGCTGGGCGACGGAAGCTTCTTCGGCCGCCGTGCCGGGGCCTCCGCGGCGCGCGGATAGTCTGGGGCCCACACCACCGGGCGGCGCGCCGACGCGCCGCCCGGTGCGCCCGACCCGGCACGCACAGCCCCCAGGAGACGCCATGGCAGAGCACTCGGCCACGATCTACCACAACCCGCGCTGCAGCACCTCGCGCAAGACGCTCCAGCTGCTGCGCGACCGCGGCATCGAGCCCGCCATCGTGAAGTACCTGGAGACGCCGCCCACCCGCGCCGAGCTGGCCGACCTCATCGCGCGCGCCGGGCTCACCCCCCGCCAGGCCATCCGCGCCAAGGAGGCCCTGTACAAGGAGCTGGGGCTGGCCGACGCCGACGACGAGGCGCTGCTCGACGCCATGGCCGAGCACCCGATCCTCATCGAACGCCCCCTCGTGGTCACCGACCGCGGCGTGCGGCTGGCGCGCCCCGTCGAGAACGTCGAGGAGATCCTTCCGCAGTGAAGCCCCCGGCAGGCGCACCGTCGCGGCGGCGCGGCGCGTGGACCGCCCTCGACGCGCCCCCGCAGCACGGACGCACCGTCGTCATCACCGGCGCCACCAGCGGAATCGGCCTCGCCACCGCCACCGCCCTGCACGGGGCGGGGGCGCACGTCGTCATGGCGGTGCGCAACGAGGTCAAGGCCCGGGCGATCGCCGACCGCATCGCCCGGCACGCGCCCGACGTCCCCGGCGCGCCGGCGGGCACGCTCGCCATCCGCGCCCTCGACCTGGCCGACCTCGCCTCGGTGCGCCGCTTCGCCGACGCGTGGTCGGGCCCGGTCGACGTCCTCATCGCCAACGCCGGCGTGATGACGCCGCCGCTGCGGCGCACCGCCGACGGCTTCGAAATGCAGATGGGCACCAACCACCTCGGCCACTTCGCCCTGGCCAACCTGCTGCTGCCGCACGTGCGCGACCGCATCGTCACCGTCGCCTCGCTCGCCGAGCGCGCCGGCCGCATCGACCTCGCCGACCTCAACTATCGCGCCCGCCGGTACAACAGGGCGCGCGCCTACGGGCAGGCGAAGCTCGCGAACATCCTGTTCGCCGGCCACCTGCAGCGGCTGCTGTGCGACGCCGGCTCGCCGGTGCGCTCGGTGGCCGCACACCCGGGCGCCTCCTCCACCGGCCTGGGCGCGAGCCTGGGCGTGCCGGGCGCGTCGGCGCTGTTCCGCGCGGGCACGCGCATCGTCGGCCAGGATCCCCGCGGCGGCGCCCTGCCCACGCTGTTCGCGGCCACCGAGGACATCCCCGGCGACACCTACATCGGCCCGCGCGGCCGGTTCCAGCTGCGCGGCGCCCCCACGGCCGTCGGCCGCTCCGCCCGCGCCCGCGACGACCGCACCGCCGCGGCGCTGTGGTCGCTCTCCGAGAAGCTGACGGGCGTGCGGTTCCCGCTGTAGC
>CAZDSL010000064.1:0-11138 GCA_964507655.1 uncultured Mycobacteriaceae bacterium
GCGGCGTCGAGCTGCGCCCAGGTCAGCGTCGCGGCCGGGCCGACCACCGCGGGCGCGTCGGGCCGGGCCGCGGCGCGGGCGCGCACCGCGTCGTCGACGGTGCCGCCCGCCGACGCCGTCGCGGCGCCCCCGGTCAGCGCGGCGTCCACGACCGCTCCTCGAGCCACTCGGTCACGGTGTCCACGGCCTTGCGCAGGTAGGGCGCCTGGCCGGGCCCGGAGTAGTAGTGCGTGGCGCCCTCGATGGTGCGCAGCGTCTTGTCGGGGTGGCCCACGGCCTCGTAGAGCCGGTGCGTGTGGCTGGGGGTGCAGGCGTTGTCGGCCGAGTTGCCCACGACGAGGGTCGGCACCTCGAGGTCGGCGGCGCAGCGCACACCGTCGCCGTTGGCGTCGTCGTAGCTCCACTGCGACAGCCAGCTGCGCAGCGTGCTGAACCGGGCCAGGCCCACCGGGCCCATGTTGACGATGCGCGGATCGCCCAGGTAGCAGCGGCCCGGCTCGCGGTCGTTGGGGTCGAGGGTGGGGTCGAGCCAGCGCGGATCGGCCATGGTGCCGTGCACAACGAAGCCGCGCTCCATCAGCGGCTCGCCGCGTCTGCGCAGGTCGGCGAGCTGCTCCTTGACCCACGCGGTGATGCGGCGGTTGCGGGCGATCTGCGCCGCCCGGTACCGCTCCAGGAACTCCTCCGTGTACGGCGGCCGGGGGCCCGCGGGGTCGTAGATGTCCAGCTCCGGGTCGCGCTTCGACGGGTCGTTCTCGTCGATCACCGCCGGGTCCATCCACTCGGTGAGGGTGCCGTGCCGGCTCACGTGCGCGGCCAGCAGCATCATCCCGTCGGCGGCCGGCAGGTCGAGGGCGGTGAGGTCGGGCGGGTCGCCGGCGGGCGTCGACGTCACCGTGGCGTGCTGCGCCTGCTGCTGGTAGTACAGCGACAGCGAGCCGCCGCCGCTCCAGCCGGCGAGGATCACGTTGCGGTATCCCAGCCGCTCGCGGGCGTCCTTGATGCAGGCGCCCAGGTCCTGCACCACCTTCTCCATGATCAGCGCGCTGTCGACGCCCCGGTAGCGGCTGTTGCAGTAGATGACGTGGTGGCCGGCCCGCGGCAGCGCGTTGGACATCGGCAGGTAGGCGCCGCCGCCGATGGGGTGCATGAACACGATCACCGTGTCGGACGGCACGCCCTTGGGCCGCAGCAGGTAGCTCTCCAGCACCACCGACTCGGTGACGCCGCCGTAGGTGTCGCGGTAGGCCGAGTCGTCGTCGAAGACCACCAGGTACGGGATGCGCTCGTACTCGTGGCCGTGGGCCCGGGCCCCCTCGCGTGCAGTGCTCATCGTGCCGCCTCGCTCTCGTGCTGGTCGGATGCCGCCGCGGCCGCCGCGGCGACGGCGGGTGCCGGGTGCAGGCGGCGGCGGGTGTCCACTGCGATCACCTGCCACTCCACCCGCGGGTACTCGTCGAACTTGCGCCGCGAGCGTTCCCGGGCCCGCTCGGGGATCCCGTGGTGCATGCCCTGCGGCGCGTGCGAGAGCAGCCCGGGCGGCATGGCGACGCCGAACACGCTGCCGCCGTGGTAGAAGGCCACCTCGTCGAAGTCGACGTTGCGGTGGTACCAGGGGATCCGCTCTGCGCCGGGCCGCCCCTCGGCCGGGCGGGGCAGGAAGTTCATCACGTACACGCCCGCGGCCTGCATGAACAGGTGGACGGTGGGCGGCAGGTGCACCGTGTCCGACAGGATCACGTCGTAGTCGGCGATGTTGAAGGCGAACGGGAAGTTGTCGCCCCGCCAGCCCTCCACGTCGAGCGGGTGGAACGGGTAGTACAGGCTCGTGCGGCCCTCGCGCTGGCGCAGCCGCACCTCGTATTCGCCCCTCCCGTCGTCCGGGTACGCCTGCGCCTCCGGCACCACGGCCAGCGCGGAGTCGAACGGGAAGAACCGGCCCAGCACCCCCGGTTCGGGCGTGTGGAAGGGCGTGGCTGCCTCGATGAGCAGCAGGTGCGACGGCCCGTCGGGCACCTGCCGGTAGGTGGTGGCCTTGGGGATGTGGACGTAGTCGCCGGGCCGGTAGGGCAGCGCGCCGAACTCGGTCTCGAACCGCCCCTCGCCGGCGTGCACGAAGTACAGCTCGTCGCCGTCGACGTTGCGGGTGAAGTGCGGTGCGGGGGCGGTGCGGCGGCTCAGCAGGATCCGGCAGTCCTCGTTGTGGAACAGCAGCAGCGGGTCGCCCGACAGGTCGGCCAGGTCGGTGGGCTCCAGGTCGAGCGTGGCCGTGTCGGTGCACGCCAGGTCGCCGCACGCCCGGTACTCGGTGGGGTCGTTGCGCCGGTAGAGGTGGGCGGTGCGCCCGGTGAACCCGCCCCGGCCGAGCTCGTCGTCTTTGAGCCCGTCGACGTCGCGGTGGATCTGCCGCGGCGTGCGGCCGCGGCGGTGCTGGACGAACGATTCCATGATCGGCTCTCCTCGTGATCAGGCCGTGCGGCCCGCGGCGGGCGCGGGCGCGGGGGTCGTGGGCGTGGGCGCGGGGGGCGCCGGCGGGCGCGGCATCCCCAGGCCGCGGCGCGCGATGACGTCGAGCTGGATCTCGTCCGTGCCGCCGGCGATGCGGAGCGCGGGGACGCCCAGCAGGAACTCGGACCAGGCGAAGGTGTCCGGCTCGCCGGTGTCGAGGAACGCGCGCTCGCCGAGCGCCGCCTGGGCGAGGTCGGCGATGGCGTCCGCGGCGCGGGCCATGAGCATCTTCATCACCGACCCGGCGACGCCGCCGGTGCCGCCGCGCCAGGATCCGGGCGTGAGGCCGCCCGCCGCGCGCAGCGCCGCCACCGCGGCCACCGTGCGGGCGAGCTGCGGGCGCAGCACCGGGTCGTCGGCCACGCCGAGCCGGGCGACCAGCCGCTCGAGCCGTTCGAGCACGTACGGGGTGACCGGGCCGGCGCCGCCGCTCATCGTGGCGCGCTCGGCGCCGAGGCTCGTGGCCGCGACCCGCCACCCCTCGCCCACCGCGCCGATCCGGCGGGAGTCCGGCACGCGCACCCCGTCGAGGAACACCTCGTTGAATGCGGCGCCGCCGGTCATCTGGCGGATCGGCCGCACCGTCACGCCCGGCGCGTGCATGTCGATGAGCAGCATCGTCAGCCCGGCGTGCTTGGCGGCGTGCGGGTCGGTGCGCACCAGTGCCTCGCCCACGTCCGCAAGGTGCGCCATCGACGTCCACACCTTCTGGCCGGTGACCACCCAGTCGTCGCCGTCGCGCACGGCCCGGGTGGCGGCGCCGGCCAGGTCGGAGCCCGCGCCCGGCTCGGAGAACAGCTGGCAGCCCACGGTGTCGGCGCGGTACAGCGCCGTCAGCGCCTCGGCGCGCAGCTCCGGCGACCCGTGCCGCAGGATCGCCGGGGCCACGATGTGCAGGCCCACGAACAGCGCCTCGCGGGACGGGAAGCCCATGTCGTCGAGCACCGCGTCCAGCAGCGCGTCGTGGGCCGGGGTGAGCCCCATGCCCCCGAACTCCGGCGGGCCGCCGGGCAGCGCGATCCCCGCGTCGAACAGCGCGGCCTGGAACTCGCGCACCCGGCGCACCTGCTCCTCGTGCCCCTCCCGCAGCTCCTCCACGGCGGCGATGCGGTCGCCCCCGCGGGGACCGTCCGAGTCCGCGGCGGCGAAGCGCTCCGCGAGCGGGGCCAGCCGCGCCCGCAGCTCCGCCTCGAAGACGCCCGGGCCGGCCGGCGCCGCCACCGCCGTCACGACAGCCCCGCGATCCGCAGGCCCAGCGCCTTGGCCTTGTCCATGTCGTAGTGCTTGCGGGCCACGAGCCGCTGCGCGAAGAGCCCGCCGCCCGACTGCAGCATCGTCACCAGCTGCCAGCCGCCGTAGGCGTCGGCCGTGTAGTCGCGGATGGCGTGGAACAGCCGCGTGCGGTACTCGCCGTCGATGCCGGGCTTGGTGGCCATGTACTTGCGGATGAGCGGGCCGATCTCGTCGTGTTCGAGGTCGGCGATCGACGGGGCGGTGACGACGGCGCCGCCCGCGATGTCGTGCAGGTGCCGCACCATGCGGCTGAACTCGGCGGCCCCGTAGTGCTTGGCGGCGTTGGTGAACAGCTCGCTGGGGAAGTACCAGCCCTCGCCGCTGGGCTCGGCGTTGGCGATGGCCGCCTCCAGCCCTGCCCGCACGAGCGTGGCGTAGATGACCATCTCGGCGATCTTCTCGCGGACGTGCGACACGCGCTCGGTGCCGTTGGCCTCGGCGATCAGCTCGGCCAGGCCCACCAGCGTGTCGCCGATCTCCACCAGGTGCGCCGAGCCGCCCAGCCGCTCCCACAGGCCCAGCGAGTGCGCGAACGTCGCCGAGTGCGCGCACTCGCCGGCCAGGAACACCCGCTCGTTGGGCACGAACACGTCGTCGAGCATCACGAACCCCTCGGGCACGTTGTCGCCGGTGCTGTGCGGGTAGTCGTCGGGGTGCCGGCCGGAGGGCGCGTAGTTGGTGTTGACGATGCGCACGCCGGGCGCGCCGACGGGGATGGCGCAGGCGACGGCCCAGTCCTCGTTGCCGGGCTTCATGTTCTTGGTGGGCATCACCACCAGCTCGTGGCAGATCGCCGCCGACGAGATGTGCAGCTTGGCGCCGCGGATGACGATGCCGTCGGGCCGGCGCTCCACGATGCGGGTGTAGACGTCCGGGTCGTCCTGCGCGTTGGGGGCCAGGCGCCGGTCGCCCTTGGCGTCGGTGATGGCCTGCACGCAGCGCAGGTCGTTGGCGCGGCAGTACTCGAAGTAGTCCTCGATGCGCTGCGCGTAGCCGGGCAGGTCGGCGCGCATGCGCGCCGCCGCGGTGAGCAGCGCCATGAGGCCCTGCGAGGTGGTCACCGTGACCATGTCCCACTCCAGCAGCTCCTCGAGCAGCGACTTGAGCTCGTCGCGGCTGTAGGGGACGCGGAAGTAGGGGCCGCTGGCGTCGGGTTCGGGGCGGTGGTGCGCGTCGTAGCCGGCGGCGACCATCGCGATGGAGGCCGCGAACATCGGGTGGTTCGCGGGGTCCTTCACCTCTTCGCCGTCGGCGAAGATCCTGCGTCCGTCGTCGAGCGAGGCAATGTACTGCTGCCCGGTCATCGTCGCCATCGTGTCTCCGTCCAGGGGTTGCGTGGGATTTTTCTGATGCTAGATTCAGATTCAGAAACTGGCAAGGGTTTCGGGCGGATCGGACGAGGAGGCGATGATGAGGCGACGGATGACCGCTCCCGCGGACGGCCGCAGGGCGCACAGCCCCGGCGCGCCGGGCCGTGGGAGCCGACGGGAGGATGCATCGAATGCCGGCCAGCACCAAGGGGCAGCGCACCGAGGCCGCGCTGCTCGCCGCCGCGCGCGAGGTCTTCGCGGCCAAGGGCTACTTCAACACCAAGATCGCGGACATCACCGCCGCCGCGGGCCGGTCGCCGGGGTCGTTCTACAACTACTACGAGAACAAGGAGCAGCTGCTCGAGGCGCTGCTCGACCAGTTCTCCAGCGAGGTGCTGGCCCTCACCGTCGACGCGAAGACGGGCGACCCGGCGGAGGGGATCCGCGGCGCCGTGCGCGCCTACTGGCGCAGCTACGAGAAGTACCTGCCGGAGATGATCGGCGTGTTCCACATGTCGATGCTCGACGAGGCGTTCGCGGCCCGCTGGCGCACCAACCGCGCCGCAGGCATCCGGGCGGTGCTGCGGGGGCTGCACGGCGCGCGCCGGGCGGGCAGCGACCCGGGCCTCGACCTCGACCTGCTCGCCTCGACCATCGTGTCGATGCTCGAGGGCTTCTGCTGGACCTGGCTGGCGATGGGCGGCGATGCGGACGTGCCGCGGCCGGACGAGGACACCGTGGTCGAGACCCTCTCCACCGTCTGGTACCGGGCGGTGTACGGGGCCGCGCCGGCGCCCTGACCCTCCCGGCGCCCGCCGGCGCGGGCGCGACCGAGCGCAGGAGGCGGCCATGACCACCGGAACCGGCCCCCTTGCGGGCGTGACCGTCGTCGAGGTCGGCGGGTTCATCGCCGGCCCGTTCGCGGGCCAGCTGCTGGGCGACTACGGGGCCCGCGTGATCAAGATCGAGCCGCCCGCGGGCGACCCGATGCGGAGTTGGGGCGTGCTGCAGGACGGCCGCAGCCTGTGGTGGCCGTCGATCGCCCGCAACAAGGAATCCGTGGTGCTCGACCTCGCCGACGCCGGCGACCGCGCGGTGGCGGCGGAGCTGTTCGCCGCGGCCGACATCGTGGTGGAGAACTTCGCGCCGGGGCGGCTGGACCGCTGGGGGCTCGACTACGCCTCCGTGGCCCCGCGCAACCCGGGGCTGATCATGGTGCACGTGTCGGGCTTCGGGCAGGACGGGCCGCGCGCCCGCGACCGCGGCTTCGGCAGCATCGCCGAGGCGATGGGCGGGCTGCGGGCCCTGCTGGGCCACCCGGACCGGCCCCCGGCGCGGGCGGGCATCAGCCTGGGCGACCAGCTTGCGGGGCTGTTCGCCGTCTCCGGTGCGCTCGCGGCGCTCACCGAGCGCGGCCGCACCGGGCGCGGGCAGGAGGTGGACGTGGCGCTGTACGAGAGCGTCTTCGCGCTCACCGAGTCGCTCCTCCCCGACTATGCCGTGGGAGGGGTCGCCCGCACCCGCTCCGGCAGCACGCTCGCCGGCGTGGCGCCCTCGAACGTCTACCCCACCGCCGACGGCGCCGAGGTGCTCATCGCCGCCAACGGCGACGGCCTCTACCGGCGGCTGTGCGCGGTGATGGGCCGCGACGACCTGGCCGACGACCCGCGCTTCGCCACGCATCAGGCCCGCGGCCGCAACGCCGACGAGCTCGACGCGCTCATCGGCGCCTTCACCCGCACGCTGGGCGCCGACGAGCTGGAGCGGCGCCTGGACGAGGCCGGCGTCCCCCGCGGGCGCATCTACACCCCGGCCGACATCCTCGCCGACGAGCAGTACCGCGCCCGGGGCATGATCACCGAGCTCCGGGCGGAGGAGTACCCAGAGCCGGTGCCGGCGCCGTCGGTGGTGCCGCGGTTCTCGGCCTCCCCCACCCCCATCCGTTCGGCGGGGCCGCCGCTCGGCGCGCACACCGAGCGCATCCGCCGCGAGTTCGCACCACGCGGGGCGGGAGAGGCGCACCGAGGGAAGGAGGAGCGGGCCGGCGTGCGCTGAGGCCTCAGGGCAACGGGCGGGTCAGGGCGTGGGCGACCATGGGAGACTGCATGAGCCCGCGGATCTCTGCGGCGAACCGGGGCGCCCCGGCCCGCTCCAGGGCGGACACGAGGTTGAACGGCCTCCCGCGCCGGCGGAAATAGGCGATCTCGTCCAACAACGCCTGCTCCACCGCCGGTGCGGCGTCGCGTTGCACCAGCACGAGGAAATCATCGGGCGTGTAGGCCTCGTAGCAATTCAGATCGTCACGACCGGCGGCGAAGCGCAGGTAGTCCTTGTCCGCCGTGATCACGTATTGCACCTGTGCGTGTTCGGCCGCGGCGTGCAGGTGCGCGTCGCAGTCGTCGGTGTAGTCGAGCGCCTCGTCGATCCGGTAGCCGCGGATGCGCCCGTCGCCGACCGCCTCGATGAATCGGTCACGAACCCCGCAGATCTGCGCTTCCGACGCATGCGGGGCGCTTTTCCTGAGGTGATAGAGGGTCTCTGCGAGGATGTCCTCGGTCCACCGGATACGCATCACCGGATGCCCCGGCAGCGCCGCCACTGCACAGAGCCAATCACGGAGTGTCCGCGAGTAGAGGACGTTCGCATCGGGAAGGACCTGCGGCACACCGAAACCCATGCCTTGCACCCTATCCGGCAGCGAGAGCCGACCCGGCGAGCTCGGCACGGACCGTCGGTATCAGTCCGAGATTCCCAGCGCGTCCTCGTAATCACGCAGCTCATCGAGCGCGGCGCGACGGGCTGCCGACCGGCGGTCCGCATACTCGGTGACGTCGGCGCTCTTCAGCCGAGTGTGGGTGCCCACCTTGTATGCAGAAAGCTCGCCCGCTCGGATGAGCTTCATCAGCGTCGGCCGAGACACGCCGAGCATCGACGCCGCGGTGGTGGTGGTGACCTCCGGCGGCGTGGAGCCGATCGTCACCGTCCCGCCGTCAGCGATGATGCGCACGACGGTCGACAGGATCGAGGAAAGCTCTTCCGGCGCGATACCGGCCAGAGCCGCCGTATCGAACCGCCGGGCCTCGGAAACCTGCCCGGGCGTGACCACCAGACTCGTCTTCCCGGCCCGCGGCGCGTCCATCGCAGCCATGGCGGAAACCCCCTTCGCTTCCCCACCACCGTATGGAGTTCCACTTACAAGTGCAACCCCTACCGCTCCCGCCGCGGGTCGTACAGGTGCGAGTCGAGCCCGCAGGCCGCGGCCGCGCCGCGGTCCATGGCGCGGCCCACCATGATCACCGCGCTGCGCCGCAGCCCCTGCGCCTCCACCGCGTCGGCGATGGTGGCGAGGGTGCCGCGGAGCACCACCTGGCCGGGCCGCGACGCGTGCGCCACCACCACGGCCGGGCAGTCGGCGCCGTACTCGGGCACGAGCTCGGCGGCGAGTTCGCGAACGCGGGTGATGGCGAGGTGCAGCACCAGCGAGGCGCGCAGCCCGGCCACCTTGTGCAGCGCCTCCGAGTCGGGCATCGGGGTGGATCGGGCCCGCGTGCGGGTGAGCACCACCGTCTGCACCTCGCCCGGCACCGTCAGCTCGGTGCCCAGCGCCGCGGCGGCGGCCGCGTAGGCGGGCACTCCCGGGGTGACGTCCCACGGCACGCCGGCCGCGTCGAGGCGCCGCGTCTGCTCGGTGAGCGCCGAGTACACCGACGGGTCGCCCGAGCACAGCCGCACCGCGTCGAGGCCCCGCCGGTGCGCGTCCACCAGGTGGGCGGTGATGGCGTCGAGGTCGAGCCCCTGCGTGTCCACCAGCTCCGCGTCCGCGCCGCAATGCGAGAGCACCTCGGCGTCGAGGTAGGTGCCGGCGTAGAGCACCACCGGGGCGTCGCGCAGCAGGGCCGCCGCGCGCAGGGTGAGCAGGTCGGCGGCGCCGGGCCCCGCCCCCACGAAGTGCACCGTCACTGCCGCTCCTCCTTCACCGCGCTCCACTGGACCACCGGCCGGGAGGGTTCCCAGCCGGTGAACGAGCCGATGGGGCCCGCCTGATCGACCTGGTGGCGCAGCAGCTCGCCGCCGCAGCGCCGGTACCAGTCCACCAGCACGCCCTGCGTCTCCAGCGTCACCGCATGCGCCACGATCCGCCCGCCCCCGGGCAGCGCGTCCCAGCACGCCTGCAGCACGCCCTCGCGGCTGCCGCCGCCGCCCACGAACACCGCGTCGGGCCGCTCGAGCCCCTGCAGCACCCCCGGGGCGGCGCCCTCGACCACCGTCACCGCCTCGGGCACGCCCAGGCGCGCCGCATTGCGGACGATCCGGGCGGCGCGCTGCGGGTCGCGTTCGACGGCGATCGTGCGGCAGCCCTCCGCGGCGCGCGCCCACTCGATGCCCACCGAGCCGGCGCCCGCGCCCACGTCCCACAGCAGCTCACCCGGCCGCGGCGCGAGCGCGCTCACCGCGGCGGCGCGGACCGGCCGCCGGCTGATCTGCCCGTCGTGCTCGAAGGCGTCGTCGGGCAGGCCGGGCACCCGCGAACGCCCGGGGCCGCCGCGGCACTCCACGCACACCAGGCTCAGCCGCTCGCCGGCGGCGTCGGTCAGGTCGCGGGCGCGGCCCTCGCGGCGCGTCTCGTCGGCGGCGCCCAGGCGGGCAAGCATCGTCACGGCCGAATCGCCGAAGCCCTCCTGCACCAGCACCCGCGCGACGTCGGCGAGCCCGTCCTCGTCCGAGGTGAGCACGATCAGCCGCCGACGCGGCGCCAGGTGCCGACGCAGCCGGTCGGCCTCGCGGCCCACCAGCGTCACCACGGCCGACTGCTCGGCGGACCAGCCCATGCGGGCCCGGGCGAGCGCCGCCGACGAGACCGCGGGGATCACCCGCACCGCCGCCGCGCCCAGCCGGCGGACCAGGGTGGCGCCGACGCCCGAGAGCAGCGGATCGCCCGAGGCCAGCGCCGTCACCCTGCGCCCCCGGTGCCGCTCCAGCAGCGCGTCGAGACCGGCGAGCAGCGGCGACGGCCACGGTTCCCGGTCGGCCGCCGGCGCGGCGTCGCCGGGCACCATCGCCAGGTGCCGCGCGCCGCCGAGGAGCACCTGGGCATCGCGCACCGCGGCGCGGCCCGCCGGGTCCACCGTGTCCCAGCCGCCCGCGCCGATGCCCACCACCGTGAGCAGCGCCGCCGCCGGGCCGTCCGCCCGCTCCGATGCCTCCATGGCGCCGAACACTAGACGGCCGGGCGGATCCGGCCAGGCCCCGGGCTATGGTGGAGCGCGGTAGCTCGCCCGGAGGTGCCCCGCCGCCATGCACGGCGCGCGGGGGTAAACGGGAAGCCGGTGCAAATCCGGCACAGGCCCGCTGCGGTGACCTGGGAGCCGACGACCACGCACGCCCCTTCGCGGCGTGCAGCCACTGGGGTGCGCCCCGGGAAGGCGGTCCGAGGCGCTCGACCAGGAAGTCCGAATACCGGCCCCCGGCGCAGACACCCGGCCCGGCGCACGCCGCGGCCGCCGTACCCATCCCAGCGGACGCCTGCGGAGGTTCACCAGAAGTGCCCGTCTACCCCTTCAGCGCCCTCGTCGGAGCCGACGACCTGCAGCTGGCCCTCACCCTGTGCGCGGTGTCGCCGTCGATCGGCGGCGTGCTCGTGCGCGGCGAGAAGGGCACCGCCAAGTCCACCGCGGTGCGCGCCCAGGCCGCGTTGCTGCCGCCCGTCGCCGTGGCCGACGGCTGCCGCTTCGCCTGCGATCCCGCCGCCCCCGACCCGTCCTGCCCCGACGGCCCGCACCCCGCTGGCTCCCCCGCGCAGCGTCGGCCCGCGCGCCTCGTCGAGCTGCCGGTGGGCGCCACGGAGGACAGGGTCACCGGCGCGCTGCACCTAGGCAAGGCCCTGGCGGGCGAGGGGGCCGCATTCGAGCCCGGCCTGCTCGCCGCCGCGCACCGGGGAGTGCTCTACGTCGACGAGGTAAACCTGCTGCCCGACCACCTGGTCGACCTCCTCCTCGACGCCGCAGCCATGGGCCGAGTGGCCGTGGA
>CAZDSL010000065.1:0-11099 GCA_964507655.1 uncultured Mycobacteriaceae bacterium
TGGCAGCCCGCCAACGCGACCGGCCAGCTCGTGGTGCACCCCGGGCACCGCCGCCCCGCGCCCAGGCCGCGCCCCGCCGCGGCCGGCACCTCCGCGGCCGGCCCGATCGGGATCCGCCTGCGCCGCCGCGGCCGTCTGCATGGTCTGCCTCATCTCGCCCGCTCCCCTCATCCGTACCGGCGCACCCGGTGCGCCTGCGGTACCGTGCCCCTGCCGGGCACAGCCCCGGCAGGCGTGCGCGCCCCCGGACGGGCCGCGCCCTACCGAACCGCCCCACCCCCGAGGAGTGGACCCGATGCCCGGTGCGACCCGCTTCCCTCGGGCCGCACCGGACGACCGGACATCGAACAACGGTTCGATGCCACCCATGGTAGACAGCCCCACCGACAACTTCCCACCCCCGCCGGAGAACCGCTGGTCATGGACCTGATCATCACGCGCGTCTCCGCGCCCGCGCTGCGCGCACGCCTGTTCGAGGCGCTGCGCGTGTACGTCACCGCGATGCGGTACCCGCGCGGCATCGAACGGGGCCGGGCCCCCATGTGGGCCGAACACATGCTGCGCACCGGCTGGCGGGCCGTCGCCGCGTTCGACGCCACCGGCCTCGACCCGGACGCCCCGGGCACCGTCGTCACCCCTCCCGACGCGCCGCACCCCGTGCGCGTGCCCGACGCCGCGCCGCTGGTCGGCATCGCCTACGGCTACCACGGCGCGCCCGCCTACTGGTGGGACCGCCAGGTGCGCGCCGGCCTGCGCTCCACCGGCGGCCGCGACGCCGCCGCGGTGCTCGACGACTACTTCGAGCTCACCGAGATCCACGTCCACCCGGACGCGCAGGGCGCCGGCGCCGGGGCGCGGCTGCTCACGCTTCTGCTGGACGGCGTCACCGAGCAGCGCGTGCTGCTGTCCACCCCCGAGGTGCCCGAGGAGGCCAACCGGGCCTGGCAGCTGTACCGGCGCATGGGATTCACCGACGTGCTGCGGCACTTCACCTTCCTCGGCGACAACCGGGCCTTCGCGGTGCTCGGCCGCGCGCTGCCGCTCCCCCGGCCCTGACCCCCGTGCGGCCGATACGCTGAGCCGATGCACGATGCGATCGTCGTCGGAAGCGGGCACAACGCCCTCGTCGCCGCCTGCTATCTCGCCCGCGAGGGCTGGTCGGTGGAGGTCCTCGAACGCGACACCGTCCCCGGCGGCGCGGTCTCCACGGTGGAACGCTTCCCCGGGCACCTGGTCGACCGGGGCTCGTCCGCGCACCTGATGATCCGGCAGAGCGGCATCGTCGACGAGCTCGGCCTCGCCGGCCACGGGCTGTCCTACCTCGACTGCGACCCCTGGGCGTTCGCGCCCGCGCCCCCGGACCGGCCCGGGCGCCCCGGGATCGTCTTCCACACCGACCTGGATGCCACCTGCGCGTCGATCGCCGCGGCGTGCGGCGACCGCGACGCCCGCGCGTACCGGCGCTTCGTCGCCGAGTGGCGGCCGCTGGCGCGCAGCGTGATGCGGGCCTTCTCCGCCCCGCCCGGCGCGGGACGGCTCGCCCGGGCGTTCGGCCCGCTCGGCGCCCCCGCCGCGCTGGGCGGCGGCGGGCATCCCCCGGCCGCCCTCGCCCAGGCGTTCCTCACCACCGGCGACGCGCTGCTCGACTCGTACTTCGACGACGAGCCGCTCAAGGCCGCCCTGGCCTGGTTCGGCGCGCAGTCGGGGCCGCCCATGTCGGAGCCCGGGACCGCGCCGATGGTGGGCTTCGCCGCGCTCATGCACGGCGACCCGCCCGGACGCGCCGTCGGCGGCAGCGGCGCCCTCACCACCGCGCTGGTCCGGCGGCTGCGCGCCGACGGCGGCGTGCTCACCACCGGCGACGCCGTCACCGCTGTGCAGCGCACCCGCACCGGATGGGCCGCGTTCACCGAGGGCGGGCGGCGGGTGGAGGCCCGCACCGTCGTAGCCGGCTGCCACATCCTCACCACCGTGCGCCTGCTGGCCGCGGGCGGGGCGCTCGCCCGCGAGCGCGCCGACTCCCTGCACCGCCGCGTCCGCGTGGGGCCGGGCATCGGGATGGCCGTGCGGCTGGCGCTGAGCGGCCTGCCCCGCTACCCGAGCGCCCCGCCCGCGACGGGGGCCGGCCCCGGGGTGCACGCCGGTCTGCAGCTGCTGGTGACCGACCGCGCGCAGTTGCGGACCGGCCACGCGGCAGCGCTCGCCGGGCTGCTGCCGCCGCGCCCCGCGGCGCTGGCCATGACGTTCAGCGCGCTCGACCCCACGATCTCCCCGCCCGGCGAGCATCAGATGACGCTGTGGTCGCAGTGGCACCCCTACCGCCCCGCCGACGGCCGCAAGTGGGCCGACCTGGCCGGGCCGGAGGCCGACCGCATCGTCGACGAGGTCGAGCGCGTCGCGCCGGGCGTGCGCGAATCGATCACCGCCCGGCACGTGCAGTCGCCCGCCGAACTGGAGCGCGAGCTGGGGCTGCTCGGCGGCAACATCATGCACGTCGAGATGTCGCTCGACCAGATGCTCGCCTTCCGGCCCGCCCCCGAGCTCGCCGGCCAGCGGATACCCGGCCTCGAGGGGCTGTACCTCACCGGCGCCTCCACCCACCCCGGCGGCGGGGTCAGCGGGTACAGCGGGCGCTCGGCCGCGCGGCTCGCGCTGGGCGACGCCCGCGCCGGGCGGCTGCGGCGCCTGCTCGCCGCCCGGCCGGCGCGCCGCGGCAGGTGAGCGGCCGGCGGCGTGCCACTCCCACGGCCCGCACCGCGAACCTGGCACGATGACCACCGTGCCCATCACCACCGCCGTCGCCGCACCCGATTCCCGCCGCCGCACCCCGCGTGCGCGCGGGCCACGCCGCGCCGTCCTGGGCGCCCTGCTGATCGCCGTGCTGCTGCCGCTGCTCAGCGGGTGCCTGCGCGTGCAGGTCACGATGGGCGTGTCCAAGAACGACCGGGTCACCGGCCACATCGTCGCCGCCACCATCCCCACGGCGGGCGACGACCGCGGCCCGCAGCTCGCGGTGCCGGAGGGCCTCGACGACAAGGTCCGGGTGCAGGACTACCGCCAGGACGGCTACGTGGGCACCGAGGCCTACTTCCACGACCTCACCTTCAGCGAGGCGCGCAACCTGGGCACCATGGTGCCCGACCACAGCCGCGACTTCGGGCTCACCTTCACGCGCACGGGCGACACTGTGACCTTCGACGGCCGCGCCGACCTCAGCGCCGTGCCCAAGGGCGCCGACGTCGAGATCAGCATCAACTTCCCCAACCGGCCCGCCACCACCGACGGCACCCGCGACACCGACACCGGCGTCACCTGGAAGCTGCCCACCGGCGAGGAGTCCACCATGCACGCGGTGGTGAACTACCAGGACCCGTCGTCGAAGGGGCTCGCGTTCTGGGTCACGATCGTCTCGCTCATCGCGCTGGCCGGCGCCGTCCTGGCCGGGTACGTCGCATGGCGTGCGCGCGACCGCAGCCCGAAGCCGGGCGAGGTGGACGCGGCCCCGTAGGCCGGCCCGCAGTTTCACACCGCGGCGCCGGCCCGCGGTTTCACACCGCGGCGCCGCCCGCCGGCACCAGGCCCAGGTTCTGCAGCACCTCGCGCGTGGCGCGCGAGAAGTTGAGCGTGATGAAGTGCAGCGCCGGCGCGCCCTCGGCGATGAGGCGCTCGGCCAGGCGCGTCGCGAAGGCGATGCCCGCCTCGCGCACCGCGGCCCGGTCCTCCTCGGGCCCCGCCCCCGCCGCGGCGGACAGCGTCGCGTCGAGGTCGGCGGGCAGCGCGGAGCCGGAGAGCTCCACCATGCGCCGCACCGAGCGCAGCGACGTGATCGGCAGGATCTCCGGGATGATCGGCTTGGCGCCCTGTTCCGGGTCGCACGCGGCCACCCGGTCGCGCAGGCGCAGATAGTCGTCGACGTCGAAGAAGACCTGCGTGATCGAGTACTCGGCGCCGGCGCGGAGCTTGCGCACCAGGTAGCGGGTGTCGTGGTCCAGGTCGGGCGAGCGGTGGTGGCCCTCCGGGAACGACGCGACCCCCACGTGGAAATCGCCCAGCCCGCGCACCAGGTGCACCAGGTCCTCGGCGTAGTGCACGCCGTCCGGGTGCGCGCGCCACTCGCCGAGCGGGTCGCCGGGCGGGTCGCCGCGCAGCGCGAGGATGTTGCGGATGCCCTTGTCGGCGTAGGCGCCCATCATCGCCCGCAGCTCGGCGACGCTGTGGTCGACGGCCGTGAGGTGCGCCACGGGCACCAGCGTGGTGTTCTCGGCGATCTCGCCGGTGATGCGCACCGTGCGGTCGCGCGTCGTCCCGCCCGCGCCGTAGGTGATGGAGACGAAGGCCGGGTCGAGGCGCTCGAAATCGCGCACCGAGCGCCACAGCCGGGCCTCGGCGGCCTCGTCCCGCGGCGGGAAGAATTCGACGGAGAAGGGGATGCGGCCGTTCCGGTGCTGCGCGATGCGTTCGACGACGGACGGCATGCCCGTCACCTGCTGCGCCATGAAGAGCCCCCGATCAGACCTCGTCCCATGGCTCGATCATAGGGTGCGCCGCGCGCGGCGGCGCACCGCCCATCGCCCCGCGCGAGGCGCCCGCCGCCGGCCGCGTGATGGCGCACACACCCGCGTGGTCCGCCCCACACGCGGGCACGACGTACAGTTTGCGCGAAGCATCCGCATGCCGGGCCGCGGCCGCGCACCGTCATGCAGGCGGGCCGCCGCAGCGCCCCGCTGCGCACCAAGGAGGCAGCCCTGTCCACCGGAGAAGACTCCCTCGGCCCGCGCCCGGGCCTGGACGCGCCCGCGGGCGCCGGCGACGCGCGCTCCGCCGTCCGCGACGCCGTCGACGGCGCGCTCCGCGAGTTCTTCGCATCGCGCCGCCCGCTGGTGGAGCAGGTGGGCCCGGAGTTCACCCGCACCGCGGAGCTGCTCGAGCGGTTCGTGCTGGGCGGCGGCAAGAGGCTGCGGCCGCTGTTCGCCTGGACGGGCTGGCTGGCGGCCGGCGGAGCGCAGCAGGGCGAGGCCGCCTCCGCCATGATCCGCGTGGCGGCGGCGCTCGAGCTGGTGCAGGCGTGCGCGCTGATCCACGACGACTTCATCGACTCGTCCGCCACCCGCCGCGGCAACCCCACCGTGCACGTGGCCGTGGCGCGCGAGCACCGCGACCGCGGCTGGTCGGGCGACTCCGGCCACTTCGGCGCGGGCGTCGCCGTCCTGCTCGGCGACCTCGCCCTCGCGTGGGCCGACGACCTGGTCCGCGAGTCGGGCCTCACCCCCGCGGCGCAGTCGCGCATCGCCCCCGTGTGGGCGGCGATGCGCACCGAGGTGCTCGGCGGCCAGCTGCTCGACGTCATCACCGAATCGCGCGGCGACGAGACGAGCGAGACGGCGATGCGCGTCAACCGGTTCAAGACGGCCGCCTACACCGTCGAGCGCCCGCTGCAGCTCGGCGCGTCGGCCGCCGGCGGCGGGGCGCGGCTGCTGGACGCCTTCGGCGACCTGGGCACCGACCTGGGCATCGCCTTCCAGCTGCGCGACGACCTCCTCGGCGTCTACGGCGACCCGTCCGTCACCGGCAAGCCGTCGGGAGACGACCTGCGCGAGGGCAAACGCACCGTGCTGCTGGCGCTGGCGCTGGCGCGCGCCGACGCCGCAGACCCCGACTCGGCGGCCCTGCTGCGCTCGCGCATCGGCACCGACCTGACGCACGCCCAGGTGGCCGGCCTGCGCGAGGTGATCACCGGCCTCGGCGCCGTCGACGAGCTCGAGCGGATCATCGACGACCTCACCGCGCGCGCCCGCGGGGCGCTCGCCCGCAGCGGCGCGGCCGGCGACGCCGTGGAACTGCTGGAATCGATGATCACGGCGGCCACCGACCGGACGCTGTGATGCGCACGGTCACCGGCCCCTCGGACCACGTGGTGGTGGTGGGCGCGGGCCTGTCCGGCCTGTCCGCGGCGCTGCACCTGCTCGGGTCGGGCCGCCGCGTCACGGTGCTCGAGCGCGACGCCGCGCCGGGCGGGCGGATGGGCGCCCTCGACGGCCCCGGCTATCGCGCCGATTCGGGGGCCACGGTGCTCACCATGCCCGAGCTCATCGACGACGCGCTCGCCGCCGTGGGCCGCACCCGCGCCGACGCCTCCCCCGCGCTCGAGCTCATCCGGCTCGATCCCGCGTACCGGGCGCGCTTCGCCGACGGCACCGTGCTCGACGTGCACAGCGACCCCGCCGCGATGGCGGCCGAGGTGGCCCGGGTCTTCGGGGGCGCCGAGGTGGACGGCTACCTGCGCCTGCGCCGGTGGCTCGAGCGGATGTTCACCGCCGAGTTCGACCGCTTCCTCGACTCCGGCTTCGACTCGCCGCTCGACCTCGCCGGCTCGCCCGGCGCGGTGGCCGACCTCGCGCGGGTCACGGCGCTGGGCGGGTTCGGGCGGCTCGGCGCGCGCGTCGCCCGGTACATCCGCGACCCGCGCCTGCGCAGGGTCTTCACCTTCCAATCGCTCTACGCCGGCCTCGCGCCGCGCACGGCGCTCGCGGTGTACGGGGCCATCCCGCACATGGACACCTCGCTGGGCGTGTACTTCCCTCGCGGCGGCATGCACGCGGTGACGCGCGCGCTCGCCGAGGCCGTCACCGGCGCCGGCGGCGTGATCGAGTACAACGCCCCGGTGCGCTCGGTCGACATCGCCGACGGCCGGGCGCACGCGGTGCTCGTCTCGGACGGGCGGGTGTTCGACTGCGACGCGCTGGTGCTCACGCCCGACCTGCCCGTGGTGGACGCCCTGCTGTCGGCGGCCGGCGCCCCGCGCCACCATCCCCTGGCCGGCGGGCGGCTGCGGCGCACGCGGTGGGCCCCGTCCGCGGTGGTGCTGCACGGCACCATCCCCGCGCACACCGCGCGCCCCGGCGGCGCCGGGTCGGCGTGGGCGAGGCCGCACCACCACACCATCGACTTCGGCGACGCCTGGGAGACGACGTTCGCCGAGATCTGCGCCCGGCCCGGCGCGGGGCGGCTGATGACCGACCCCTCCCTCCTGCTCACCCGCCCCGGCCTCACCGACCCCGCCCTCGACCCCGCCCCAGACGGCGGACCCGCGCGGCAGCAGATCTCGGTGCTCGCCCCCTGCCCCAACCTGCAGAGCGCGCCGCTGCACTGGGACGCGCTGGCCGAGCCGTACGCGGCCGACATCCTCGGCGTGCTCGAGCGCCGCGGCTACACGGGCATCGCCGACCCGGTGCACGGCATGCGGGTCGACCACCTCTTCACGCCGGCCACCTGGTCGGGCCTCGGCATGGGCGCCGGCACCCCGTTCAGCGCGGCGCACACGTTCCGGCAGACGGGGCCGTTCCGGCGCCCCAACCTGGTGCGGGGCCTGGAGAACACGGTGCTGGCGGGGTGCGGCACCACCCCGGGCGTGGGCGTGCCCACCACCCTGATCTCGGGCCGGCTCGCCGCCGAGCGGATCATCGGGCGGCGCCCGCGTCCCACGGCGGGCCCGGGAGGGCCGGGTACCATGTGGCCTCGTCCGCGTCCGAACGGCCCGGCTCCGGGCGAAGCACAGGGGGCATCGCAGCACCGATGACACCGACGCCCGCCCCGACCCCGGGCACCCGGGATACCGCCGCGCCCGCCGCCGGGCACGGCGACGCGCCCGGCGCCGTGCGCCGGGCCCTGCGCGGCGGCCTCGCCTTCCTGCTCCACGGCCCCGGACGCATGGCGCTGCCCGGCCTCGCGGGCGTGATCCTCATGGTGTTCGGCGGATTCGGCGCGGGGGCGCTGCGCCGCCAGGACCCCATCCTCGACTCCGCCGCGCTGTCGTGGCTGCGCTACGGGCACGGCGAGATCGTCGCGATCGCGCTCGTCTACGCCGGCCTGGTGCTGATGTTCTTCTCCTGGGTGCGCCTCGGGCGGGCGGCCCGCGCGGGCCGGGTGAGCGCGCGCGGGATCGGCGGCCTGGCGGTGCTGTGGGCCCTGCCGATGCTGGTCTCGGTGCCGCTGTTCAGCCGCGACGCCTACTCCTACCTGGCGCAGGGCGCGCTGCTGCGCGACGGCTTCGACCCGTACTCGGTGGGCCCCGCCGTCAATCCGGGCCCGCTGCTCGACAACGTCAGCACGGTGTGGACCACCACCACCGCCCCGTACGGGCCCGCCTTCATGCTCCTCGCGCGCGGCGTCACCATGGTCACCGGCGAGAACGTGGTGATCGGCACGATGGTGCTGCGCCTGGTCATGCTGCCGGGCCTCGCGCTGCTGCTGTGGGCGGTGCCGCGCATGGCCCGCCGGCTGGGCGGCGACCCGGCCATCGCGCTGTGGGTGGCCATCCTCAACCCGCTCGTGCTCGTCCACCTCATCGGCGGCGTGCACAACGAGATGCTCATGGTGGGCCTGCTCACCACCGGGATCGCCCTGGTGCTCGACCGGCGGCACCTCCCCGGCATCGCCGTGATCTCGCTGGCCGTGACGGTCAAGGCCACGGCCGGGGCGGCGCTGCCGTTCATGGTGTGGATCTGGATGCGCCACCGGCGCGACGACGCCCGCGCCCGCGGCGACGAGCCGGGCCGCTTCCCCGCGGAGTTCGCCCGCACGGCGGTGCCCGCGGTGCTCACCTTCGCCGTGGTGTTCGGCGCCGCCACCCTCGCCGCGGGCATCGGCGTCGGCTGGATGACGGCGCTGTCGTGGGCCAACCGCATCATCAACTGGCTCTCGCTGCCCACCGCCGTGGCGCAGCTCTACACCGCGGCCACCTCGTGGTTCACCGGGGTGCCGCTCGACCCGGTGCTCGCCTTCACCCGCATGGCGGGCGAGGTGGCGCTGGTGGTGATCGTGGTGCTCATCATCGCCCGCTACCGGCACTCGGTGCACGAGGCCATGCGCGGCGTCGTCTACACGATGGCGGCGATCGTGCTGCTCTCGCCCGCCGCGCTGCCGTGGTACTACTCGTGGCCGCTCGCGATCATCGGCGCCTTCGCGCTGTCCGACCGGGCGCTGTCGGCCGTGGCCGCCTTCAGCGTGTTCCTGATGCTCATCTTCCGGCCCGACGGCGGCATCGGGATGTACCAGTGGTACCACGTGCTGCTGGCCGCGGCGTGCGCCGCCGTCGCCGCGGCATCGCTGCACAAGGTCGATCCGCTGGGGGTGCGCCGCCTGCGCGGGGCGCCGCCCCGGCCCGCCGGTGCCGACGCGGTGCGGGCATGAGCACGCCGCCGCCCGGCCTCGCCGACGCCTACCGGCACTGCCGCCGGGTCACCGCCGCGCACGGACGGTCGTACCACCTGGCCACGCGCCTGCTGCCGCGGGCGCAGCGGCCGCACGTGCACGCGCTGTACGCGTTCGCCCGCGCCGTCGACGACCTGGTCGACCACCCCTCCCCCGGCGCCGCGCCCGCCGGCCTGTCGGCGCTGCTCGACTCCATCGCGGTCGCCGTGGACGCCGCCCTGTCCGCGCCGCCGGAGACGGCGCCGCGCACGCTGCCCGGCATCGACGGGCGGACCTCCGCCGCGTTCCTGCACACGGCGCGCACGCTGCGCTGCGATCCCGGCCACTTCGCCGCGTTCCTGCGCTCGATGCGCATGGACATCCCCGGCACACCCGAGCACGTGGCCCGGTACCGCACGATGGCGCAGCTGCAGGAGTACATGCACGGCTCGGCCGCGGTGATCGGCCTGCAGATGCTGCCGGTGCTGGGCGCCGGCCCCGAGGCCGCCGAACCGGCCGCCGCCCTGGGCGTGGCCTTCCAGCTCACCAACTTCCTCCGCGACGTGGGCGAGGACCTGGACCGCGGGCGGATCTACCTGCCCCTCGACGAGTTCGCGGCCTTCGGGGTCGACGCGGAGCGGCTGGCGCACGCCCGCCGCACCGGAGAGCCCGACCCGGACGTGCGGGCCGCGCTCGCGCACTTCGTGGACGTCGCGCGCAGCTGGTACAGGCGGGCCGCCCCCGGCGCCGCGCTGCTCGACCGGCGCGCGGGCATGTGCGTGCGCGCCGCCGCCGCGGTGTACGGGGGGATCCTCGACGCCGTCGAGGACGGCGGCTACCGGGTGTTCGACCGGCGCGCCACCGTGCCGCGCGCCCGCCGGGCCCTGCTGGCGGCCCGCGCGGCCGCGGACGTCAGAACGCCATCGCCTGCGCCCGGCGCACCACCTCGCGGGCGTGATCTCCCCGCAGCACGTCCGCCGGCCGCCCCGGCAGCGACGGGTCGTCGGTGAACAGCCAGCGCAGGATCTCCTCGTCGCCGTAGCCGCCGTCGCGCAGCAGCGCGACCGTGCCGGGCAGCGACTTGACCACGCGGCCGTGGTGGCCCTCCTCGATGAGGAACACGGCGGGCACCCCCACCACCCCGCCGCGCCGCACCGCGAGCATCTCGTGGTCGCGCAGCATCTGATGGGTGCGGGTGACCGGGACCGCCAGCAGCTTGGCCACGTCGGGCAGCTGCAGCAGCTCCACGGCCGGGTCGAGGACGTCGTCGCAGACGGGGAAGGTGCTCACGCCACAACGGTAGCGACCCGGCCGCCGCCGCACGTCGTCTCCGCACCGCGGCAGTGACCGGCGGCACGCCGCGGCGGCGGCGCGGCACCGCGGCCTCCCCGGCCGATACCATGGTTGGTCGGCCTTCCACCGGGGCGGGCCGCGACCGCCAGGAGGTGCCGCAGTGGGGCAAGCCGCGACCGGACTCGTCGGCACCGTGCTCGACAACCGCTACCTCATCGAGGCGCCCATCGCCCAGGGCGGCATGTCCACCGTGTTCCGCGGCACCGACCACCGGCTGGGCCGCGCCGTCGCCGTCAAGGTCATGCGCGCCGAGTTCGCGGCCGACCCTGCTTTCCTGCAGCGCTTCGAGTTCGAGGCGCGCTCGGTGGCCGGGCTCAAGGATCCGGGCCTCGTCGCCGTGTACGACCAGGGCGTCGACGGGGGGCACGCCTTCCTGGTCATGGAGCTCATCCGCGGCGGCACCCTGCGCGAGCTGCTGCGCGAGCGCGGCCCCATGCCCCCGCACGCGGCGGCCGCCGTCGCCCGCCCCGCGCTCACCGCGCTCGCCGCGGCCCACCGGGCGGGCCTGGTGCACCGCGACGTCAAGCCCGAGAACGTGCTCATCTCGGACGACGGCG
>CAZDSL010000066.1:0-5199 GCA_964507655.1 uncultured Mycobacteriaceae bacterium
CCCCCGGCCCGCCGCCGGCGTCCCCCCGCGGCCCGCCGCCGGCGTCACCCCGCGGCGCCCGGCGTCACCCCGCGGCGCCCGGCAGCTTGCGGAAGTCCCAGCTGACGATCTTCTCCGGCACGATCCGCAGCCACGCGTGCCGGCCGTCGGCGTAGAACGTGCCGCCCATGTACTTGTCGGCGAACAGCTGCTCCACCTCGGCGAGGCGCGGGTCGGGCGCCGACCCGCGCGGCACGTCCCCCACCTGTTCCGCCCGCCCCGTGATCTCCACGCCGCGCAGCTCCCCGTAGTCCACGCCGGCGTCGACGACCACCGACACGCGCGGGTCGCGGGCGAGGTCGCGCCAGCGCCGGCTCTTGGTGATCGAGAACAGCCACAGCGCGCCGCCGGACCACCCGAACCACAGCGGGCTCACGTGCGGCGCGCCGTCGGCCCCCACCGTCGCCACGCGGCAGGTGCGCTCGGCGGCGAGGAACGCGTCGCGCTCCGCCTCGTCCATCGCGATCACGCGCCCGCGCCGCTGCTTGTCCGCCGCCGTTTCCACCTCGGTCATGCCGTCCCCGTTCGTCGTCGGTACTCCTGCGCACGGCACCGCGCCGGCGCTCCGCCGCCGAGTGTATGGGCCCCGTCACACCGCGCCGCGCCCGCGCCCCTCCCCCGCGCCGCGGCCGGCCCCGGAGAGCGGGACATCGGCGGCGGGGCGCCCCGCGCGGGGACGTAGCATCGGCCGTCGGAATAGAACGTGATCCAATCGGAGCATTGAACGTGTTCCGCTGTGAGCTAGGGACAGGAGCCGACATGGCCGACGAACTGAGCCTGGCGGGCAAGGCCGCCGTCGTCACCGGGGCGGGCGCGGGCCTGGGCCGCGCCGAGGCGCTCGCGCTGGCGCAGGCCGGTGCCGCCGTCGTCATCAACGACATGACGGACCGCGCCGACGAGGTCGTCGCCGAGATCACCTCGGCGGGCGGCAAGGCCGTGGCCGTCAAGGGCGACGTGTCCGACTGGGCGCTCGCGCAGTCGATGATCGACACCGCCGTCCGCGAGTTCGGTTCGATGGACATCCTCGTCAACAACGCGGGCATCACGCGCGACACGATGATCTTCAACCTCACCGAGAAGAACTGGGACGACGTGCTGCGCGTGCACCTCAAGGGCCACGCCGCCACCTCGCACGCCGCCACGGCGCACTGGCGCACCCTGTCCAAGGAGTCGGGCGCCCCCGTCTACGGCCGCGTCGTCAACACGGCCTCGGAGGCCTTCCTGTTCGGCCCCGCCGGCCAGCCCAACTACGGCGCCGCGAAGGCCGGCATCGTGGCGCTGACGCTGTCGACGGCCAACGGCATGCAGAAGTACGGCGTCACCGCCAACGCGATCTGCCCGCGGGCCCGCACCGAGATGACCGCCGACACCTTCGACGAGAACACGGCCAGCGGCCTCGACCCGCTCGCCCCGGAGCGCGTCGCCACGCTGGTGCAGTACCTGGCGGCCCCCGCCTCGCACGAGATCACGGGGCAGGTGTTCGTGGTGTACGGCAACATGGTCACGCTCATGGACTCGCCCAAGATCGAGAAGCAGTTCGTCGCCGCCGACGGCACCTTCACGCCGCAGGAGATCGACCAGCAGCTGTCCTCGTACTTCACGGGCCGCGGCCGCTACGACACCTACGCGGCCTACAGCCTCGCCGCGATCGAGAAGGACGCGCTCAAGACCGAGTGACCCCGCCCCGCGCGCGCCCCGCCCGTCCCCCCCGGACGGGCGGGGCGCCGTCGTCCGCGGCACCGGCCCGCCGATTCACCGGTACCGCCGGTTGTCAGCTGCGCCACGGGGACCCACGATGGCAGGACCACCGCGGCGGGCGGCCGCCGCGCCACGGATCCAGGGAGGCATCATGGGCGATCCCCGCCTGCAGGGCAAGAAGGCCATCGTCACCGGCGGCGCGGGCGGCATCGGCCGCGGCATCGTCACCGCGTTCGTCAAGGCGGGCGCCGAGGTGCTGTTCGTCGACATCAACCACGATGCGGGCACCGCGCTGGAGGCGGAGCTGAACTCCGCCGGGCATCCGGGCCGGGCCGCCTTCCGCGGCATCGACATCTCCGACGCCGACGGCCCGCGCCGCATCGTCGAGGCCGCGGTGGAGGCCTTCGGCGGCGTCAGCGTGCTGGTCAACAACGCCCACGCGTCGCGCCAGGTGCCGCTGCTCGAGACCACCGACGAGGTGCTCGACCTGTCGTTCCGCACCGGTTTCCTGCCGGCTCTGCGCCTGATGCAGGCCGCCCACCCGCACCTCAAGGAGTCGGGCGGCACGGTGATCAACTTCGGCTCGGGCTCGGCGATGGACGGCATGCCCACGCAGGGCTCGTACGTGGCCGCCAAGGAGGCCATCCGGGCGATCAGCCGCGTCGCCGCCAACGAGTGGGCCGCCGACGGCATCAACGTCAACATCATCTGCCCGCTCGCCGCCACCGAGGGCGTGGCGCAGTGGATGAAGGCGCACCCGGAGACGGCCGAGAAGATGATCGCGAAGGTGCCCATGCGCCGCTACGGCGACCCGGAGGGCGACATCGCGCCCGTCGCCGTGTTCCTGGCCTCTGAGGACGCCTCCTACATGACCGGGCAGACCCTCATGGTCGACGGCGGATCGCAGAAGCTGCGCTGATGGACACCACCGCGGCGCCGGGCGCCGCCCCCTCCGCCGCGGCGCGGGCCGCCTCCCTGCGCGCCGACGCCGCCGCGCTACTGCCCGGGCTCGTCGCGCTGCGCCGCGACCTGCACCGTCACCCGGAACTCGGCCTCGACCTGCCGCGCACCCAGCGGGCCGTGCTGGACGCGCTGGACGGCCTGGGGCTCGAGATCAGCACCGGCGCCGGCTGCAGCTCGGTGACGGCCGTGCTGCGCGGCGCACGGCCGGGGCCCGTCGTGCTGCTGCGCGCCGACATGGACGCGCTGCCCGTCGCCGAGCGCACCGGTCTGGACTACGCCGCCGAGGGCGGCGCCATGCACGCGTGCGGGCACGACCTGCACACCGCCGGCCTGGTCGGTGCCGCCCGGCTGCTCGCCGCCCGCCGCGCGGAGCTGGCCGGCTCCGTGGTGCTGATGTTCCAGCCGGGCGAGGAGGGGCACGACGGCGCCGGCGTGATGCTGGCCGAGGGGGTGCTCGACGCCGCGGGCGCGCGCCCGTCGGCCGCGTTCGCGGTGCACGTGGGGCCCGGCGACGCCGGCACCTTCGTCACCCGCCCCGGCCCGATCCTCGCCGGGGCCGCCGAGCTGCACATCACGGTGCGCGGCGCCGGAGGGCACGGGTCGCAGCCGCACTCCGCCCGCGATCCCATCCCCGCCGCAGCGGAGCTGGTCGGCGCGCTGCAGACGATGGTGACGCGGCGGTTCCCCGCCTTCGACCCGGTGGTCCTGTCGATCACCCGGCTGCGCGCCGGCGAGGCCGTCAACGTCATCCCCGACACCGCCGAGCTGGCGGGCACCGTCCGCATGGTCTCGCGCGAGGCCGCCGAGGCGCTGCCCGCACGCATCCGGGAGGTCGCCGACGGGGTCGCCGCCGCGCACGGCTGCACGGCCGAGGTGGAGTTCCGCGCCGGGTACCCGGTGACGGTCAACGACGCGGACGCCACCGCCGAGGCCGTCGCCGACCTGCGCGCCCTGGCCGGCGACGACGCCGTGGTGCAGATGCCGCAGCCGGCGATGGGCTCCGAGGACTTCTCGCGGGTGCTCGAGGAGGTGCCGGGCTGCTACGTGTTCCTCGGAGCGCGCCCGGCGTCGCTGCCCGCGGGCGCCCCGGGGCAGATCAACCACTCGCCCACCATCGTGTTCGACGATGCCGTGCTGGGCGTGCAGTCGGCGGCATTGGCCTGGCTGGGGCTGCGCGCCCTGGAGCGGCCGGGCGGCGCCTGACCGGGGCGCGGGGATTCCGCGCCGGGCGGGCCGCCGGGGTCAGCGCGCCGGGTCGGCCGCCCCCGCCAGTACCGTCGCCCGCGCCCACCGGTAGTCGGCCTTGCCGGAGGCGCTGCGCGCGACCGCCGGCGCCGCCACGATCGTCCGCGGGATCTTGTAGCCGGCGATGCGCGCGCGGCAGTGCGCGGCGATCGCGTCCAGCACGGCGGCGTCGCCCGGGTGCCCGTCGCCACCCTGCCCGCCGCCCGCGTGCCCGTCTCGCAGCGCCACCACGGCCGCCACCCGCTCGCCGAAGCGCTCGTCCGGTACGCCCACCACCAGCGCGTCGTATACCGCGGGGTGGGTCTTGAGCGCCTGCTCGACCTCCTCGGGGTAGATCTTCTCGCCGCCCGAGTTGATGCAGGTCGATCCGCGGCCCAGCAGCACGATGGTGCCGTCGGCCTCCCGCCGGCCGCGGTCGCCGAGCACGGCCATGCGCACCCCGTCCACCACCGGGAAGGTCGCCGCGGTCTTCTCGGGGTCGCCGTGGTACCCCAACGGCACGTGCCCGCCGCGGGCCAGGAAGCCCTCCTGCCCCGCCGGGACCGGGCGCAGCTGCTCGTCGACGAGCAGCATGTGCGGGTTCGACCGGATCCGCTTGGTGCCGTCGGCGGCGAACTCGACGACCCCGTCGTTGCCCGTCTCCGAGGCGCCGAACCCGTCGACGATCCGCAGACCCGGCACGAGCGACCGCAGCTGGTCCTTGACCCCGGTGGAGAACAGCGCCCCTCCCGAGCCGATCATCTTCAGCGACGACAGGTCGATGCCGGGGTGCGCGGCGATCGCCTCCGCCAGCGGCCTGGCGATGCCGTCGCCCACCACCGTCACGCCCGACGCCCGCTCGGACTCGACCAGCCGCAGCGTCTCGACCGGATCGAACCGGCGCATGAGCACCCGCCGCGCGCCCGAGAGCAGCGCGGTGAGCAGCGAATAGGTGGCCGCACCGTGCATGAGCGGCGGGATGAGCACCAGCGTCGGCGCGTCGGCGTTCGCCACGGCCGCCTCCACCACCTCGCGCGCGGAGGTCCGCGGCGGCCCGGCGAGGTTCGCTCCCGACAGTGCCGCGTAGAAGAAGTCCTCGTGCCGCCACACCACGCCCTTGGGCTTGCCGGTGGTGCCGCCGGTGTAGATCATGAAGCGGTCGTCGCCGCTGCGCGGCCCGAAGTCGCGCTCGGGCGACGCCGCCGCCAGCGCCTCCTCGTAGCCGGCGGCCGTGACGCCCGCCGGCGTCGCCGCACCCGCGCCGTTCTCCCCCGC
>CAZDSL010000066.1:5299-11085 GCA_964507655.1 uncultured Mycobacteriaceae bacterium
TCTCCCCCGCGCCGTTCTCCCCCGCGCCGTTCTCCCCCGCGCCGTTCTCCCCCTCGCCGCGCAGCACCACGACGTGCCGCACCGTGGGGCACCGCCGCAGCGCCTCGGCCGCGGCCGGCAGGTACCGGGCCTCCACGACCAGCGCCGCGGCCCCCGCGTCGCCGTAGAGGTAGGCCAGCTCGTCGGGGGTGAACCGGAAGTTCACGTTGACGGCGACGGCGCGGATCTTCATGCAGGCCAGCAGCGTCTCGACGTACTCGATGCGGTTGCGGCTGTGCAGCGCCACCCGGTCGCCGGGGCCCACGCCGTGCGCGCCGAGGTGGTGCGCCAGGCGGTTGGCGCGCTCCTCGAGCCGGCGGTAGGTGTGCTGCTCGCCCTCGAAGACGAGCACGGGGCGGTCGCCGATCGCGTCGGTGACGGCCTCGAGCAGCGTGGCGATGTTCATCGGGCCCTCGGTGTTCGTCGGGCCCTCGGTGTTCGTCGGGCCCTCGGCCGCGGTGTCGGTGGTCACGGAGCCGAACGTACGTCAGCTCCGTTCCCGCGCGCCGGGCCCGCGTACCGCTTAGCGGGACGTTCCGGTGTTTCGTGTCACAGCGTCGCCCACGATGTGACGGACGCCCCCTCCGGGGAGGCGTCCGCATGTCCGGAACCGGCGGCGCGGGGCATCAGGGTCGTCCGCGCCGCCCCGGCCTACCCCACAGGCACCTGCCCGAAGCGGAGGAACCATGGCATCGAGTGATCACCCCGCGCGCCGCGGCGCGCCCCGGAGGCGGCGAGGCGGCCTCGTGCGGGCCGGATTGGCGCTGGTCGCCGCGGCCGCGGTCGTCGCCGGCTGCGCGAGCTCCGGCGATGACGGCGGCACGGCCCCGTCCGACGGCACCGCCTCGTCCGGCTCCTTCACCCGCGGCATGGTGAACGAGCAGCCCGCGGGCGGCGACGTGGTGCGCGGCGGCTCCGTCACCTTCGGCGTGCAGGCGCTGGCCCCCGTGCTCGACCCGGCCAAGCAGGGCACCGGCCGCGGCGGCACCGGCGGCGACGCCGCGGCCGCCGTGTTCGACGTGCTGATGCGCTACGACACCGGCACCGGGGAGTTCGTGCCGCAGCTCGCCAAGTCGCTCACCAGCGACGACGACACCGTGTGGACGCTGACGCTGCGGGACGGGGTCGAGTTCAGCGACGGCACGCCGCTCGACGCCCAGGCCGTGGTGGCCAGCTTCGACCGCTACACCGCCGCGCACGGCGGCGACGCCGGCCTGTGGCAGCAGATGGTCACCTCTGCCGTCGCAGCCGACCCGCACACGGTGACGATCACGCTGAACTCCCCCTGGCCGCGCTTCCCGTCGATGCTGGCCCTCGGCTACGGCATGATCGTCGCGCCGACGGCCGACCACGACGGGGCGTTCACCCCCATCGGCGCCGGCCCGTTCATCGAGCAGGACTTCAAGCCCGGAGAGGCGCGCACTCTCACGGCCAACCCGCACTACTGGGACGGTGCGCCTCCCCTGGACTCGGTGCGCTTCGTCGCGCTGAACGGCCCGCAGGAGAACTTCGACTCGTTGCGCAGCGGCGGGCTCGACATCGCCTACATCCGCGGCCTGGCGCCGGCCATCACCGGCGCCGTCGATGCCGGTCTGCCCGGTTACATCGACATCCTCAACGCCGGCAGCGCCGAGATCATCAACAACCGTGAGGGCCGCCCGGGCGCCGACGTGCGCGTGCGCAAGGCCATCGCCCTGGCCCTCGACCCCGAGCAGATCGACCAGCGCGCCGAGAAGGGCGAGGGCATGCCCACGTCGGACGTCTTCGGCCCGTCGTCGCAGTGGCACCCCGACGTGTCCGGCCCCGCCTTCGATCCCGACCAGGCCAAGAAGCTCCTGCAGGAGGCCGAGGCCGACGGCTACGACGGCACCCTCGACTACGTCTACCTCAACGAGCCCAAGGACCAGGCGATCGCGCTGGCGGTGCAGGCTCTGCTGCAGAACGTCGGCTTCACGGTGAACGTGCACCCGGCCACCAGCGCCGCCGACATCGTCACCGGCGTCTACGTCAAGCACGACTTCGACCTGGCGCACGCGGGCCTCGGCTTCTACGAGTCGATCCCCGACCTGGGCCTGCAGTCGACGCTGCAGACCGGTTCGCCCGCCAACACGGCCGGCTACTCCGATCCGCAGATGGACGCGCTCATCGGGCGCTTCCGCGCCGCCGGCGACGAGGCCTCCGCCCGCCAGGTGATGGGCGAGATCCAGCAGCGCTGGAACGACACTGTGCCGTCCGCGCCGATCGCGGCGCTCCCCTCCATCTGGGCGTGGCAGAAGAACGTCCACGGCGTGCAGCCCAGCGCCACGGGCATCATGCTGCTCGGCAAGGCCTGGAAGTCCTGACCCCGCCGCGCACACCGCCGCACGACACCGCGCCCCGGCCGATCGAGGATCGGCCGGGGCGCGGTGTCGGTCGGGTGCGGTGTCCTTCGGGCGCGGTGTCCGTCGGGCGCGCCGCTCAGCGCGTCACGAGCCTGCCACCCACACCGAGTCGAGCAGCAGGATGTTGTCGGCGCTGCGCTTCACGCCGTGCACGCCCTCGCCCCACACGGTGAGCACCCGGGCCGGGCCCCAGATCGCGTACGGGATGGTCTCGTTCGCACGCTCCTGGACCTTGTCGATGGCCGCCTTCTTGGCGGCCTCGTCGGTGGCCGTCTGCACGCCCGTGAGCAGCTCGTCCATCTGCGCGTCCGCGTAGCCGGCGGCGTTGTTCTTCGAGTCCGAGCCCATCCCGGCGTACAGGCGCAGGTACGGCGCGTCGTCCATGAGCTGCAGCGCGCTGCGGGCCATGTCGAAATCGTGATCCACGTACATCTTGCGCACCAGGTCGCTCACGCTGTTGGCGTAGTCGATCTGCACGGTGAAGCCGATCGCGTTCAGCTGCGCCTGCACGGCCAGCGCCGCATCCTTGGCGGTGGGGTCGCTGCCGGCGAGGTAGTGCAGCGTGCCGTCGTAGCCGTCGGCCTTGGCCTCGTCCAGGAACTTCTTCGCCTGCGCGGTGTCGAACGGCACGCCCTTCGCCCCGTCGTACCAGCGCGAGCTGTCGGGGATGATCGCCGAGTCGGCGATGCCGAGGCCGTTGTCGGTGCGCTGGTTCATCACCTGCGGGTCGATGCCGTACGCGATGGCCTTGCGCACCCGCACGTCGGCGCCGGGACGCCCCTCGTGCTGGTTGATGTAGCCGAGGCTGCCGAGGCCCATGATGTCGAGGTACCCGGGCAGGCCGGCGTCCACCGCGCTCTTGATCACCTGCGAATCGCGGTTGATGTAGGTCATCTGCAGCTGTCCGCTCTGCAGCGACTCGAGCTGCTGCTGGGAGCCGCTGGTGGGCACGAACGTCACCGTGCTCAGGTGCGGCGTGCCCGCGAAGTAGCCGTCGCGCGCCTTGAGCACGATCTTCTCGCTGGGCGCGAACTGCTCGAGCGTGTACGGGCCGGCGCCGATGGGCGTGAAGCCGCCGGCCGCCTCGGAACCCTGGCCCACGATCATGCCGGGGCCCATCGCCAGCAGCACCGGGAACTGCGCCCACGGCTTGTTGAGCGAGAACTCCACGGTGAGCGGGTCGGGCGTGTCGACGGAGGTGACGATGTCGGACCACACGCCCGCCACATCCGCGCCCGCCGCGACGAACCGGTCGATGCTCCACTTCACCGCGGCCGAGTCCAGCGGGGCCCCGTCGCTGAAGGTGACGCCGTCACGCAGCGTCAGCGTGTAGTGCGTGAAGTCGTCATTGTGCGCGATGCCCTCGGCCAGCTGCGGCTGGAACTCGCCCGTGCCGGGCTCGGTGCGCACCAGCGTGTCGTAGATCGCCGCCATCTCGGTGCCGCCGTTGGAGCCGGCCGCGAGGGTCTTGGTGGGGTCGAGCGAGCTGGGGAACGAGTACGAGCCGAAGGTGAGCTCACCGCCGTCGACCGGGTCGCCGGAGGCCTGCGCGCCCGCCCCGACGAAGCCCACGGTGGTGGTGCCGTTCGACGACGAGCCCTGCGCATCGTCGTCGCCCGACGCGCACCCGGCGACCAGCAGCGCCGCGGCGGCCCCCAACGCGGCGAGCCGCGTCCCTGAGCGCAGCCATGATCTCTTCATTGCCTACCTCGCGATCGGTGTGTGGGCCGGGGTCTGTCCCGGCCGGTTCCGATCGGAGGGTAATGAACCGGCGTCGCGCCCGTGATGACCGTCTCACCAGGCGATACGGACGCACGTCATCACAGCGCCGGGGAAATCACGCCCGGCGCAGCACCGACTCGGCGTGGCGGAGCACCGGCGCGTCGACCATGGTCCCCTCGAAGGCGAACACGCCGCGCTGCCCCTCTGCGACCGCGAGCACCCGGCGAGCCCAGTCGGCCTCGTCGTCGGCCGGGCGGTAGGCGGCGCGCACCTGCTCGACCTGCGACGGGTGGATGCACACCGACGCGTCGAAGCCCACGGAGACGGCATCGAGCGCCTCGGCCCGCTGCCCGTCGAGGTCCTTGATGTCCAGGTGCACGGCGTCGAGCGCGATCTTGCCGAAGGCCTTGGCGGCCAGCAGCACCGACGAGCGCACCTGGCGCACCACGTCGCGGTAGGCGCCGTCGGGCCCGCGGCTGGAGGCGCCGCCCAGGCCGGCCACCAGGTCTTCGGCGCCCCACATGAGCCCCGCGGCGGCGGGCTCGGCGGCGATCCCACGCACGTTCACCGCGCCCAGCGGCGTCTCGACGAGCCCGATCACGCGCCGCGGCGCCAGGGCGGCGAGCTGCTCGGGCGACTCCGCCTTGGCCAGCATCAGGTGCGAGTACGGGGTGCGCGCCAGGGCCTCGAGGTCGAGCACGTGCTCGGGCGAGTCGGTGGGGTTGATGCGCACCACTGTGCGGGCCGGGTCCTGCGGATTGTCGATGAGCGCCTGCCGCGCGGCGGGCTTGTCGCCGGCGCCGACGGCGTCCTCGAGGTCGAGGATCACGATGTCGGCCACGGCGGCCGCCTTGGCGTAGCGTTCGGGGCGGTCGGCCGGGCAGAACAGCCAGGCGGGTCCCAGCGCGAGGGCGGGCGTGTCAGGCATCGGCGGGCCTCTTCTGCATCAAGGTGGCGCGGACGGCCCGCGCCACGATCTCTCCGTGCTGGTTGCGGCCGATGTGCTCGAGCGTGACGATGCCCTCGCCCGGCCGGCTGCGCGAGGTGCGCTTGGCCAGCACCACCGTCTCACCGTAGAGGGTGTCGCCGTGGTGCATGGGCCGCGGGAACTCGATCTCGGAGAAGCCGAGGTTGGCGACGATGGTGCCCTGCGACAGCTGCGCCACCGACAGCCCCACCAGCGTCGAGAGCGTGAGCATCGAGTTGACCAGCCGCTCGCCGAACTGCTGCCCCTGCGACCACGCGGCATCGAGGTGCAGCGATTGCGTGTTCATCGTCAGCGTCGTGAACAGGACGTTGTCGGCCTCGGTGAGCGTGCGGCCCGGCGCGTGCCGGTAGACCACGCCCGTCTCGAACTCCTCGAACCACAGCCCCCTCTGCGCCACCTCGCGCAGGGGCTCGGACGGGACGGCGCCGGACGGATCGTCGTGCGTGCTCACCGGAACCCCAATTCCCGCGCGATCAGCATCAGCTGCACCTCGGTGGTGCCCTCGCCGATCTCGAGGATCTTGCTGTCGCGGTAGTGGCGGGCCACCGGGTAGTCGTTCATGAACCCGTAGCCGCCGTGGATCTGCGTGGCGTCGCGCGCGTTGTCCATCGCCGCCTCCGAGGAGACCATCTTGGCGATGGCCGCCTCCTTCTTGA
>CAZDSL010000067.1:0-1828 GCA_964507655.1 uncultured Mycobacteriaceae bacterium
GCCGTCGACGCCCAGGTACTCGGGGCTGGTGTGGTACTCGCCGCTGCGGCGCACGTCGGCGCCGAGCGACCGCATCCACTCCGAGTTGCGGGCCGTCTCGGTGGCCCAGGTGCCCACGACGGCGTCGTCGAGCGCGTAGTCGCCGCACAGCGCGCGCAGGAACACCGCGGCCCGGGCGGGGTCCTCGTGGGTGAACCATCCGCCGCCCGACACGCGCGTGTTGCCGCCGGCCGTCGACGCGTCACCCTTGTCCAGCACCAGCACCCGCGCGCCGGCCTCGTACGCGCTCAGCGCGGCCGCGGCGCCCGCCGCCCCCGCGCCCACGACCACCACGTCGTAGGCCCCGCCGTCGCCGCTCGCTCCGCCGTCCGCCGACCCTTCCGCCGCCGACCCTTCCGCCATCCCGCTCCTCCTTCGCGGGCCCGCTCCGCGCGGCGCGCGGGTGCGCGGGGCGGGCGGGCCGATCCCCACACCGTCACGCCGCCGGGCGCCGGGGCCGAGGTGTGATCCCGGACACCGGGAAGAGCGGCGGGGCGCCGAGGAACGGCCCAGCGACGACCCGCCGACGGCGGGGTGGCGGGCGTCGCCCGAGCGCCGGTAGCCTGCGGGAGGCTCGCCGCGAGCCGACCGGCCACGAAAGGACCCCGCATGAGCATGGACATCGACGTCATCTTCACGCCGCTCAACGAGTTCATGGAGTGGGTGCAGGATCAGCTCGCGGGCCTCGGCGGCACCGGCTCCACCGGCTCGCCGCAGGGCGGCACCGGCCTGCCCGGAGGCACCGGCTCGGCCGCCTGAGCCCGGCTCGGCCGCCTGAGCCCGCCTCACCCCCCGGCGCCGAACACCAACCGCACCAGGTCGGTCCGCGCCCAGCCGCGCGCGTAGTACAGCGGCCGGCCCGCTGCGTCCACGCACGCGGCCTCGGCCAGCCAGCATTCGGCCCGTGCCGGCAGCCCCAGCCGGCGGCACACCGCCGCCGGTGCGGCCTCGGTGGTGGCGCGCCGCATCACACAGCGCGGCACCACATCCGCGGCCGCGAAAACCCCGGCCAGCGATTCGTACGCGCGCAGCGCCACCGCCGGCTCGGGCAACGCGCCCGGCCGCACCCAGTGTTCGAGCACCCCGGCCGCCTCGTCGTCGATGAACGCGAGCCGCTCGATGCGGCACGCCGGGCTCGGCGCCCACCCGGCGGCCGCCCTCGGCGGCTCCCCCGCCCCCGTTCCCACCAGCACCGTGCGCGGCCGGGCCCCCGCCGCCGACACCGCACGGTGGAACGACGGCGCCGCCCCCGCATCGGCCTCACCCGTCTCCGGGCCGCGCACCGCGATGTCGAGCCGCCGGTGCACGAACGTCCCGCGCCCCTGCACCCGCCGCACCACGTGGCTGCCCGCCAGGCGGTCGATGGCGGCGCGCGCCACCGCCCGCGACACCCCGAAGCGCGCCATGATCTGCGTTTCGCTGGGCAGCCGGTCGCCGGGCCGCAGCGCCGCGGTCAGCTTCGCGAGCGCATCGACCACCTCGTCCTGCCGCCGCCGAGGATCGTCCGCGAGCACCGTCATCGCGCACGCCCCGCCACGCACGCGGCGGGGCCCGCCGCCCCGTCACCGCCGGCCGCCATCGCCTCTCCCCTCGTCCACGCCACGCCCACGTGCCTGCCCATGGCCCCGGACGCTACGGTCCCGCCGGAACCCGGCGGCCACGCGCAAGCGAACGCGGGGGTACGCGCGGGTGAACACACGGTGCGGGCGGGCATCGCGCACCCCGCGGCGACGTGGCACAGTGGCCTGGAACACGTTTCACCGAACGCACGCGGGGAGGACGCATGGCG
>CAZDSL010000067.1:1928-5173 GCA_964507655.1 uncultured Mycobacteriaceae bacterium
CTCGCGGCGCGCGACACGGCCGCCGCCCTGGCGCTGGTGGACGAGCGCATCGTCTACACCAACGTCGGCCTGGCCACCCTGCGCGGCAAGGACAAGACCGCCCGGGTCGCCGCGCTGCTCGCGCGCCCCGGCTTCGGGTTCGGTGTGCACACGATCACGGCGGCGGCCGACGGAACGGCGGTGCTCACCGAGCGCATCGACGAAGTGACGGTGGGGCCGCTGCACATGCGGTTCTGGGTGTGCGGCCGGTTCACGGTCGAAGGCGGGCGCATCACGCTGTGGCGCGACTACTTCGACTTCCTCGACACCGGCAAGGCGTTCCTGCGCGCGCTGGCCGGCGTGATCTCGCCCTCGCTCAACCGTCCCATGCCCGGCTGACGCGCCCGCCCGGCCGTTACGCTGATCCGCATGTCCAGACGTGCGGCGATACGCATCCGAACCGCGGTGGGCCTCGTGCTGGTCGCGATCCTGTCGCTGGCGCTGGCCGCATGCGGCTCGGGCTCGGGCGGCTCCGGCGGGTCCACCGACCTGTGCTCGCCGCGCGGGCTGGAGGGAGCGACCCCGGCGCCGGCCAACCTCGACACCTCGGCCGCGGGCGAGGACCGCTACACCACCGCCGACGTGACGCCCCTCGACCGGATCGACGCGGGCGCGCTGCACCTGATCACCCCCGGCGTCCTCACCGTGGGCACCCTGTCCGACGCGCCGCCGAGCATCTGCGTCAACTCGGACAACGTCTACACCGGCTTCGACAACGAGCTGCTGCGCGCCGTGGCGGCCAAGCTGGGGCTGCAGGTGAAGTTCGTGGGCACCGACTTCGCCGGGCTGCTGGCGCAGGTGGCGGGCGGGCGCTTCGACGTGGGCTCGTCGTCCATCACGACCACCGCCGAGCGCCGTCAGACGGTGGGCTTCACCAACGGCTACGACTTCGGCTACTTCTCGCTGGTGGCGCCGCAGGGCGGGCCGGTGCAGGGCTTCGCCGACCTGGGCCCGTCCACCCGCATCGGCGTGGTGCAGGGGACGGTGCAGGACGACTACGTCGTCAACAACCTGCACCTGGCGCCGGTGAAGTTCCCCGACTACGCCACGGCCTACGCCAACCTCAAGTCGGGCCAGATCGACGCGTGGGTGGCGCCGTCGCAGCAGGCGACGGGCGCGATCAAGCCGGGCGACGGCATGGCGATCGTGCAGAACACCTTCAGCCTGGACAACTACATCGGCTGGGCCGTCGCCAAGGGCAATCAGCCCCTGATCGACGCGCTCAACTCGGGCCTCGACGCCGTCATCGCCGACGGCACCTGGGCGAAGCTCTACACCGACTGGGTGCCGCGCCCGCTGCCGCAGGGGTGGAAGCCCGGCAGCAAGGCCGCACCCGCACCGCAGCTGCCCGACATCGAGGCGATCGCCGAGGCCAACGCGGCGCAGGCCGCAGAGCAGGGCCCCGAGGCGGCGCCCGAGCAGCGCTCCACGCTCCAGCAGCTGGGCGACACGTTCTTCGACTGGTCGCTCTACCGCAAGGCGCTGCCCGACCTGCTCAAGACCGGCCTGCCGAACACCCTGATCCTGGCCGTCACCTCGGGTGTGGCCGGCACGATCCTGGGCATGCTGCTGGCAGTGGCGGGCATCTCGCGGCACCGGTGGCTGCGCTGGCCCGCCCGCACCTACACCGACATCTTCCGCGGCCTGCCCGCCGTGGTGATCATCCTGCTGGTGGGCCTGGGCGTGGGCCCGATCGTGCAGGACTTCACCGGCAACAACCCCTACTGGCTGGGGGCGGCCGCGCTGGCGCTCATGGCGTCGGCGTACATCGGCGAGATCTTCCGCTCCGGCATCCAGAGCGTCGAGCCCGGGCAGATGGAGGCCTCGCGCGCGCTGGGGTTCAGCTACTCGAGTTCGATGCGGCTGGTGGTGGTGCCGCAGGGCGTGCGCCGCGTGCTGCCCGCGCTGATGAACCAGTTCATCTCGCTGATCAAGGACTCGTCGCTGATCTACTTCCTGGGGCTGATCGTCACCCAGCGCGAGCTGTTCGCCGTGGGCCGCGACCTCAACGCGCAGACGGGCAACCTCTCGCCCCTGGTGGCCGCCGGCATCCTCTACCTGGTGCTGACGATCCCGCTCACGCACCTGGTCAACTACATCGACCACCGGCTGCGCACCGGCCGGCCCGACTCGTCCGGGGTGCTCGACCCGGTGGACGAGAAGCTGCTGGAGGAGGCCTGACATGGCGGACGCGACGACGGCCGGCGCGGCATCCGGCGGCACACCGGACGCCACTGCGGCCACCGGCGACGGCTCGGTGAGCCTCACCGGCACGGGGCTGCACCTGGCGTTCGGCCGCAACAAGGTGCTGCGCGGCGTCGACCTGCACGTCGACGCCGGCAAGACGGTGACGGTGATCGGGCCGTCCGGCTCGGGCAAATCGACGCTGCTGCGCGTGCTCAACCGGCTGCACGAGCCCGACGCCGGCGACATCCTCCTGGGCGGCCGCTCGGTGCTGCGCGACAACCCCGACGCGCTGCGCCAGCGCATCGGCATGGTGTTCCAGCACTTCAACCTGTTCCCGCACAAGACCGTGCTCGACAACGTGGCGCTGGCCCCGCGCAAGCTCAAGAGGATGGGCCGCGACGAGGCGCGCGAGGTGGCGCGCGCGCAGCTGGAGCTGGTGGGGCTGGCGGCCAAGGCCGACTCGCGCCCCGGCAACCTCTCGGGCGGGCAGCAGCAGCGCGTGGCCATCGCCCGCGCGCTGGCGATGCGCCCGCAGGTGATGTTCTTCGACGAGGCCACCAGCGCCCTCGACCCGGAGCTGGTCAAGGGGGTGCTGGCGCTCATGGCCGACCTGTCGTCGAGCGGCATGACGATGGTGGTGGTGACCCACGAGATGGGCTATGCCCGCGAGGTGTCCGATTCGGTGCTGTTCATGGACCGCGGCGTGGTGGTGGAGACGGGCGCGCCGCAGCAGATGTTCGAGGCGCCGCAGACGGAACGGCTGCAGCAGTTCCTCTCGCAGGTGCTGTAAGAGCGGGCGGCAGCGCGCCGGCTCACCCCCGCCGGTCCCCGCTCCGCACCGCCACGGCCGCGTGCATCTCCCACGCGAGGATCTCGGCGGGCCCGTCGCCGGCCCCCGTCACGGTGACGGGGCCGGCGTGCGTGGCCCGCAGCGCGTCGCCCTCCGCCAGGGCGACGGCGCGGCCGGCCGCCTCCGCCTGCACGGCGCCCCGCACGACGTACAGGTGCAGGTAGGGCGC
>CAZDSL010000067.1:5273-9047 GCA_964507655.1 uncultured Mycobacteriaceae bacterium
CGCACGACGTACAGGTGCAGGTAGGGCGCGGCGGGCAGCGTCATCGCGGCGCCCGGCGCGGGGCGGGCCGCGTGCAGGGCAACCTGGGAGTTGCCGATGGCCACCGCGCCGGAGCCCGCGTCGCGCGCCAGCCCCGAGACCACCGTCACCGGCTCTCCCCCCGCGAGCTCCGCGGTGAAGTCGCGCTGGGCGTAGCCGACCGGACCACCCGCGGCGTCGGGCGCGATCCACATCTGCACCACCCGCAGCCGCCGGCCGTCGAGGCGGCCCGACGCGTTGTGCTCCGAGTGCACCACCCTCGCGCCCGCGCTCATCCGCTGCGCCGTGCCCGGGGTGATGACGCCGGCGGTGCCCTGCGAGTCGCGGTGCCGCAGCGCCCCTTCCACCACCCAGGTGACGATCTCGACGTTCGCGTGCTGGTGCGCGTCGAACCCCTCACCCGGCGCCACCACGTCGTCGTTGTGCACCAGCAGAACCCCGAACGCGTTGGCCGCCAGATCGAATGCGCCGGTGGCGGGGAACGACTGGCGCGAGTCCACGTGCTCGTCGCGCCAGCGGTCGCGCTCGCCCGAGCGGATCACGCGCAGACCGTCGCCGCTGTCAGTCGCCGCCATGCCGGCACCTCCCTCATTCGGGCGCCGCCGCTGCCGGCACGCCCCTACGCGCTACTCGCGCGACAACACTTCGTCGGCCTTGAGGATGACGAACTCGTGGTCGTCGGTGAGCACGTTGACGAAACCGGAGTCGACGCTGAGGACATAGGCCGACATCGGGCCGCGCGTCGTCTCCATGTGCTCGAGCGGCACCCACGGCGACTCGACGAAGGCCGCCGCCACGAGCACGCCGGCGCCCGTCACCAGGCCCACCCGCGCCATGGCCACCACCAGGGCCTTGCGCACCGGCGCGAGACCCGGCAGCGCCTGGACCAGCGCGAACAATCCCAGCACCGCCGCCGCGGCCACGGGGAGCCACCACGCGCGGTAGCTGATCGTCAGCGCCAGCAGGATGACGGCCGACACCACGGCGGACAGCACGACCGAGGGACGGCGACGGCGGGCGGACCAGATCAGGTCGGCGAGGAGCAGAGGCAGGATCACCACCAGCAGCACCTCGACCAGGACGTGCCCGCCCATGAGCGAGCCGAATACGAGGTTGACGCCGTCGCTGAGGCTGATGGTGGTGGAGACGTTGAACGCCGTCGACCAGTCGTAGCCGGAGACGGCGAAGATGCGCAGCAGCACGAACGCGAACGCCCACGCCGCAAGCGGCACCGCCGACCAGGTGTGCGAGCGCGCGGCATCGTCGTCCCCCGCCGTCCCGGCCGTCGACTCGGCCGCCGCATCCATCACGCCACGATCATGCACCGGGGCCGGGCGCAGCGCAGCGCGTCACAGCAGCGACAGGCGCTGCGCCTCCGCCACCGCCTCGTCCCGGCCCGCCGCGCCGAGCTTGCGGTAGATGGAGCTCAGCTGGGTCTTGACCGTATTCTCCGAGACGAACAGCGCCGCGGCCACTTCGCGCCGGCTGGCCCCCTGCGCCACGTGGCGCAGCACCGCGAGCTCGCGCTCGGTGAGCGTCACCGATTCCACCGGGTGCGGGAAGACGTCGACGGCGTCGTGCCGCTCCCACACCTCCCGCAGGCCGTCGGGCACCAGGCCCGCCGACAGCAGCCCGCGCCGGTGTTCGCGCGGCAGCATGAGCAGCGGGCGCACCGCGCCGGCCTGCCCCGCCACCGCCTCGGCACGGCGCAACTGCACCCGCGCCCCGTCTCGGTCGGTGCGCGCCTGCGCGGCGGCCGACATCGTCAGCATGTCGATGAGCGCATGCGACCAGTGCGCGGCGTTCGCGCAGTCGCCGAGCACCGCGATGGCCGCGGCCGCGTCGTCGCGCAGCAGGTGCACGCGCGCGGTGCGGGCGCGCACCGCGGGCAGCTCCTGCGGCATCGCCGCGAGCACGCGCAGCGCCTCCCCGCCCAGGCCCAACGCGGTGAGGAAGTCGGCGCGCGCCATGTCCAGCGACCGCTGCGCGAACGAGCCCGGGGGCGCCCACCGGGCGAACTGGTGGCCGACCCTGTCGAGCAGGTCGAGGCCCTCCCGGGCGCGGCCCCGCAGCAGCAGCACCGCGGCGTGCGCCGCGATCATCGGCGCCCAGAACTCCTCCGTGTCGCCCGGCATGCCGAGCGCGGCGAGCGCGGCGTCGGCGGCGGGGATGTCGAGCAGGTCGAGGGCGATGAGGACGTCGGCCACCCGGGCGGGGATGCGGACGCGCTCGGCCAGCCAGCCTTCCGGGTCGGGATAGCGGTGCTCGACGGCCAGCCATTCGCCGGCCAGGCGAACCTCGCCGCGGAGCGCGTCGTTCATGGCCAGCGTGCCGGCGCAGTTCTTGGTGACGATGTCGATCCCGGAGGGCTTGGCCTCGGCGAACGCGGCGCGGAACTGCTCGTCGGCCGCGGCCAGGTCGCCCGCAAGCTCGTGCACGATGGCCCACTGGTCGCGGTAGACGGACAGCAGCCCGTACTCCTCGGACGGACGCTCGCGCACGAAGCCCGCCACCTCGCGCGCCAGCCGCGCGCCGGCGTCGAAATCGCCCGACAGCCGCAGCAGCACGATCCGCGCGGTGGCGCCGGCGACGATGTCGGAGTGGCTCCAGCCCGCCTCCGCTGCGCCGCCGAGCGTCTCGCCCGCACGCGAGATCATCGACACCGAGCCCGCCGTGCCGGCGTCGAGGCCCGCGAACACCGATATGCCCAGTTCGATCATCGGGTCGCCCGCCGCGGCCGAGACCGGGAGGACCTCGAGGAAGGTGCGCACCATCTGGACGTCCTCGCGCACCAGGTCCGACAGGCGCTCCTCCAGCAGCGCGATGCCGGCCGGCCAATCCTCGGCCGCGATGATCGCGCGCATCTCCGCCGCGGGGCCGTCGAGTGGGGCCTGGGCGGATGCGGCCGGGTCAGGTGCGGCGGGGTCAGGTGCGGCGGGGGGCGCTGCGGGCACGTCGTCCGCGCCCGCCACGTGCAGCGGCGTGGGCGGCGGGGCACCGGACTCCCCGTCCATACCGGGTCTCAACACCTCGCCCACCTCTCGTCGATGCGTGCCGGAGCCCCGGCCGTCCGGGTCCGCGCACCGGACCGGCACCGACTACATCTGAAAATGCATTGAATCCGTTTCAGGCTCCGATTTCAACGCAATGGTACCGACGGCCTGGCCGGGCGTCGTCCGCAGCCGAACGGCGGGCGCGACGCCGGGCCGGCCGCGTCGCCCATTCACCCGCCGAACCGCCCGTTACACACAACCGCACGCGGGTGGCCATCGTCACCGCGTCCGCGCCCGGAGCCGCCCTCGTCTCGGCCTCATCGCCATCACCCCAGGTCCGCACGGCGCTCGGCGGACCGGGACCAGCGCCCCCGTCGGCGCCGGGGCCCGCACGGCGGCGTCCGGCGGCAGGGCCGGACGGGTGAACGCGGGTGAACCGTCGCCGGAATCGACCGCCCGTTCAGCCCGTAATGCCGGAAAGGGTGTGGTTCGAACGGCATCATGCACATTTCAGACCGTGTTTCCGCTGCTAGTTTCACCGTGTCATCCCCTCCGGCGCCGCGGCGGACACCGCACGCAGAGCGCCGTGAGCTCACGGATCCACCGACGCACGGCGGCCGGCCCCCGGACGCGTGCGGACACCGATGCGCGCCGCCGGGACGCTGCGCGCAATGAACATGGGACACCGCGATGCACCACGAACGCCTGCGCGACCGCGCCCGAACCGAAGCGCCGCCCGCCG
>CAZDSL010000067.1:9147-10940 GCA_964507655.1 uncultured Mycobacteriaceae bacterium
GCCGGACGCGGTCGCCGTGGTGGCGGGCGGCGTGGAGACGACCTACGCGGAGCTCGATCGGCGCGCCAACCGCATGGCGCACGAGCTGATCGCCCGCGGCGCCGGCGTCGACTCGCGCGTGGCCATCCTGCTCGAACGCTCCGTCGACACCTACGCGGCGCTGCTCGCCGTGCTCAAGGCGGGCGCGGCGTTCGTCCCCGTCGACCCGGCGTCGCCGCCCGATCGGATCGAGTACATCCTCGCCGACTCGGGCGCGCAGTTGCTGATCACGACGGCGGCGCTCGCCCCGCCCGGCGACGGCGCGCCGTGCCCGCGGCTGGAGCTCGACACGCACGCGCCTGCGGTGGCGGCCCGGCCGGCGACGCGTCCCGTCCTCGCCCCGTACTCCCACGATCCGGCGGCCTACGTCATCTACACCTCCGGCTCCACCGGCCGGCCCAAGGGCGTGGAGGTCGCGCAGTCGAGCATCTGCAACTTCCTCGCCGTCATCCCCGACGTGTACGACGTGCGCCCCGGCGACCGGGTGTACCAGGGCATGACGATCTCGTTCGACTTCTCCATCGAGGAGATCTGGCCGACCTTCGCCCGCGGGGCCACGCTGGTGGCGGGCCCCACCGACGCCGGCCATCTGGGCGGCGACCTGGCCGACTTCCTCGAGGCCCAGCGCATCACCCTGCTCTACTGCGTGCCGACGCTGCTGGCCACCCTCCCCCGCGACCTTCCGCTGCTGCGCAGCATCCTCGTGGGCGGCGAGGCGTGCCCGCGCGAACTCGTGGAGCGGTGGGCGGCGCCCGGGCGGCGGATCCTCAACACCTACGGCCCCACCGAGGCCACCGTCACCGCCACCTGGTGCGAGCTGCTGCCCGGCCGGCCGGTGACGATCGGCGTGCCCGTGCCCACCTACACCGTCGTGCTGCTCGACGAGCACCGCGAGCCCGTCCTCGAGGGCGAGGTGGGCGAGATCTGCATCGGCGGCCCCGGCGTGGCGCGCGGCTACGTGGGGCGCCCCGACCTCACCGCCGACCGGTTCATCGAGCACCCGCTCGCGCCCGCCGGCAGCCGGCTCTACCGCACCGGCGACCTGGGCCGGTGGACCCCAGACGGGGAGGTCGAGTACCTGGGCCGCGCCGACGCCGAGGTGAAGATCCGCGGCCACCGGGTGGACCTGGGCGAGATCGAGAGCGCGCTGCTCGAGGACCGCGACGTGGAGAGCGCCGTCGTCGCGATGATGCCCGGCCCGGGCGGCGGCGACGAGCTGACGGCGTATCTGGTGCGGCGCACAGGCGCGGCGGCCGGCGACGGGGGGGACGCCCGGGAAGACGCCGACGGCGGGGACGCGCTGCTGCTCCGGCTGCACGGGCACCTGCGCGACCGGCTCCCCGACTACATGGTGCCCGTGTACGTCGACCTGCTCCCGGCGCTGCCGGCGATGGTGAGCGGCAAGGTCGATCGCACGCGGCTGCCCGCACCGTCGGGCCGCCGGCTCGCGGCCGCCGCGGCCGGGCCGGTGACGCCGCCGGCCACCCCCACCGAGGGGATGCTCCGCGACCTGTGGGCGCAGGTGCTGGGGCTCGAGCCCGCGGAGCTGTCGGTGGAGGCGGACGTGTTCACCGAGCTCGGCGGGCACTCGCTGGTGGTGGCGCAGCTGGTGAGCCGGCTGCGCGAGGCCGACGCGCGGTGCGCCGTGGGCATCCGCGACGTCTACGGCCATCCCACGGTGCGGGGGCTCGCCGCCGTGCTCGACGCGGCGCCCGCGGGCCCCGTCACGGGCAGCGGCGCGGACGGCGGCCCGG
>CAZDSL010000068.1:0-4830 GCA_964507655.1 uncultured Mycobacteriaceae bacterium
CCGCCGAGGGGACCATCCGGGCCTCCGCCGAGGGCACCGCGCGGGATCGGCCCGCCCATGCCGGCGCTCACGGCCGGGCCCCCGTCGGCCCGTCGCCGTCGCCCCTGCTGCCGCCGTCGGTGCGCTTCCACCAGTTGCTGAAGCTCTCCGGCGGCGGGGTGATGACGTCGCGCGAGCCGAACCAGCCCATCAGGCCCGGCACGGCCGTGATGCCGCGTTCGCCGCGGATCACGGTGTGCGCCAGCCCGGCCAGGCGCTCGCCGAGCCCCATCACGCCCGGGTGGTCGAACATGGCGGACGCGGCCTTCATGGCCACCCGCTCCGGCGACGGCGGGAAGGCCGGCTCCTCGTCGACGACCTTGGCGCGCAGGTGCGTGAGCAGCTGCGGGATGGGGATGCGCACGGGGCAGGCGTCGAAGCACGCGCCGCACAGCGACGAGGCGTAGGGCAGGTTGCGGTCGACCTCGCTGTGCATGCCGCGCAGCTGCGGCGTGAGCACCGCGCCGATGGGGCCCGGATACACCGACCCGTAGGCATGCCCGCCGGCGCGCGAGTACACGGGGCACACGTTGAGGCAGGCCGCGCACCGGATGCAGCGCAGCGCGGCGCGGCCGGTGGCGTCGGCGAGGGTGTCGGTGCGGCCGGCGTCGAGGAGCACGATGTGCACGTCCTCGGGGCCGTCGACGGTGCCGTCCGCGGCGCGGTGCACGCCCGTCCACATGGAGGTGTAGGGGTTCATCCGCTCGCCGGTGGCCGAGCGGGCCAGCAGCTGCAGGAACACCTCGGTGTCGCGCCAGGTGGGGATGATCTTCTCGATGCCGACGACGCTGATGAGCGTCTTCGGCATGGTCACGCACATCCGCCCGTTGCCCTCCGACTCGACGAGCATGAGCGTGCCCGTCTCGGCCACGGCGAAGTTGGCGCCGGTGATGGCCACGCCCGCGCGCAGGAACTTCTCGCGCAGGTGCGCGCGCGAGGCGGCGGCGAGCGAGGCGGGGTCGTCGGTCATGTCGGCGGGCGCGGGCCGGCCGAAGGCGCCCATGTTCGTGGCGAAGATCCGCCGGATCTCGGAGCGGTTGCGGTGGATGGCCGGCACCACGATGTGCGAGGGGACGTCCCCCGCGAGCTGCACGATCAGCGCGGCGAGGTCGGTCTCGAAGCTGTCGACGCCCGCCGCCGCGAGCGCGCGGTCGAGGCCGATCTCCTCGGTGGCCATCGACTTGGCCTTGAGCACCTCGCCCGCGCCGGTGTCGAGCACGAGCTGCGCGACGATGCGGTTGGCCTCGGCCGCGTCGGGCGCCCAGTGCACCGTGGCGCCGGCCGCGGTGGCCGCCGCCTCGAACTGCTCGAGATACGTGTCGAGGTGGGTGAGCGTCTGGTCCTTGATGGCCTCGGCCGACAGCCGCATGCGCTCCCAGTCGTCGCGCTCGGCCACCAGCGCGTCGCGCTTGCGGCGGATGGTGCGGGTGGCGAGGTGCAGGTTCTGCCGCTGCTGCGAATTGTGCAGGGCGGCGGCCGCGGCCTCGGGGAACGGCGGCATGCCCAGGTCCTGGCTCTGCAGCGGCACCACGGCCGCGGCGGCCTCCACCCGCTCGCGCGTGGAGGCGAGGCCGGCGGGCCCCGGCTCGACCCCCGTCACGACGCGCCGCCCTCGGCCGCGTACTGGCGGGTGGGTCTGTCGACGCGGCGCACCGGGTCGCCGGTGCCGAGCGGGTGCTCGCGCGTGGAGGCGAGGATCTCGGCGTAGTGCAGCGGGCGCATCGGCGAGCGGCCGCGCGAGAGCATGCCGCCGATGTGCATGAGGCAGGAGTTGTCGGCGGCGGTGACCACCTCGGCGCCGGTGCTCAGCGCGTTGGCCACCTTGTCCAGGCCCATGGCGGTGGAGGTGTCGGCGTTCTTGATGGCGAAGGTGCCGCCGAAGCCGCAGCACTCGTCGGCCTCCGGCAGCTCCACCAGCTCGATGCCCTCGACGGCGCGCAGCAGCGACGTGGGGCGGTCGCCGATGCGCAGCATCCGCAGGGTGTGGCAGGTGGGGTGATAGGTGACCTTGTGCGGGAAGTACGAGCCCGTGTCGGTGACGCCGAGGACGTCGATGAGCAGCTCGGACAGCTCGTAGAGCCGGCGGCTCACCGATTCGACCCGCCCCTCGAGCCGCGGCGAGCGGGCGCGTTCGGCCAGCGTGGGGTAGTACTCCTTGACCATCGACGCGCACGAGCCCGACGCGGCGAGCACCACGTCGTAGTCGTCGAAGACGTCGCAGAAGTGCTCGGCCAGGGGGATGCAATCGTCCTGGTAGCCGGTGTTGAAGTGCATCTGCCCGCAGCACGTCTGCCCGCGGGGGAAGACCACCTCGTGGCCCAGCCGGCGCAGCAGGCTCACCATCGCCTTGCCGGTGCGCGGGTACATCACGTCGTTGAAGCAGGCGATGAACAATGCGATCCGCATGTGCGCCTCCGCGGTGCCTGGGCAGGGGACCGGTGCAGGCCCCGCGATCCACTCTGGCAAAGCCCGGGCGCATTCGCGGACGGTTCGGGGGCACCGGGCCCGGCCGCGCGGGCGCGCGGGCCCCGGGCGCGGGGTGCACCGGCGGCGTCCGGGGCCGTGCGGCGCCCGCCTACGCTGGGCCCGGTGACCGCACCGCGCCGCATCGGGCCCAGCGTGGCAGCCCTGTGCCTGGGCACCGTGCTCAACCCGCTCAACTCGTCGATGATCGCCGTGGCGCTGGTGGACTTCCAGGACGAGTTCGCGCTCGGCATCGCCACCGTCACCTGGGTGATCACCGCGTTCTACCTGTGCAGCGCCGCCATGCAGCCGGTGATGGGCCGGTTCGCCGACAGGTTCGGGGCGCGCCGGCTGTTCGTCGGGGGCATGGTCCTCGTCGCGGTGACGTGCGCGCTCGCCACCTTCGCGCCGAGCTTCCCGCTGGTGTGCGTGGCGCGGGTGTTCATGGCGCTCGGCACGGCCACCGCGTTCCCCGGCGCCGTCGCCATGGTGCACGCGCTCACCCGCCGCGCGCAGGTCAGCTCCACCCGGCCGCTGGGGATGATCCAGATGGCCAACACCGCGGGCGCGGCGGTGGGGCCGGTGGTCGGCGGCGTGCTGGTGAGCGCATTCGGCTGGCGGGCGCTGTTCTTCATCAACGTGCCGCTGGGCATCGCGGCCGCCGTCGGCGTGCTGCTGCTCGCGCCCGCCGACCCGCCGCGCGCGCCGCAACCGCTGGGCCGCATCGTCGCCGAGTCCGACGTGCCCGGCATCGCGCTGTTCACCGCCATGCTGGTGTGCGCGCTGACGGCCGTGCTGGGGGTCATGCCCGCGGCGACCTGGTGGCTGGCCGCGGCGGCGACGGCGGCGCTCGCGGGGTTCGCGTGGCGCGAGCTGCACTGCGCCACACCCTTCCTCGACCTGCGCATGCTGGGGCGCAACCGGCCGCTGATCCTCGTCTACGCCGGCTTCGCCGTGTTCAACGGCGTGTACTACTGCGCGTTCTACGGGCTGCCCGAGCTGCTGCAGGAGGGCGGCGGCTACGACCCGGGCGTGGTGGGCCTGCTCATGCTGCCGCTCGCCGCGGTGTCGGTGATCGGCACCCCGATCGCCGCGCGCGCCATCGACCGATGGGGCGTGCGGGCGGTGATGCTCACGGGCGCCGCCGCGCTGGTGGTGGCCGTGGGCCTGCTGTGGCTGTTCACGGTGTCCATCGCCGCGGGCGTCGTCGTCGCGCTGCTGGCGGCGACGGGCGTGCCGTACTGCATCATCAGCATCGCGTCGAGCCAGGGCATGTACGCCTCGGCGCGGCCCGAAGACGCCGGCATCGCGGCCGGGATCCTGCAGACCTCGCGCTACCTGGGCGCGATCTCGGCGACGGCGGTGATCGGCGTGGCATTCGACGGCGGGGCGACGCAGGCGCACTGGGGGGCGATGGTGCCGGTGATGGCGGTGCTGGCGGTGGTGGCGCTGCTGCTCGCGGCGGCGTGGCGGCCGGACGGGGCGGAAGCTCCTGCGTGAAAAGCGCCGGGAACGGGGCGGACCGCGCGTAGCGTGAAGTGCACTCGAGGAAGGGGACGCCCATGGCCATCTGCACAGGGCGGTCCGCGGCGCGTGCGCTGGCCGCGGGGTTCGCCGCGCTCACACTCACTGCGGGCATCGGCGCGGGCGTCGCGGCCGCGGACGCCTGGCCACAGCCCGGCCCCGAGCCGTCGCCCACAGACCCGTTCGAGACCAGCGATTTCCTCACCGCCGCCGACCCGGCCTTCTGGAACCCGCTCGTCTCGGCGAACCGGCTCAGCTCGCCGTTCGGCACCACCCACAAGATCGTGTGCAAGGGCTTCCACGGCGTGCTGCTCGACTGCTGGCAGGCCGACAACGCCGGCAACGCGGTGCACCTGATCCGGCTGCCGGTCGACGTGCCCGGGTCGCTGGGGTCGCTGCAGCCCGGCGGCGGGCCGTCGCACTTCGTCTATCCCCCCGGGCCCGGCTGGTTCTGAGCCGAGCGCTCCTCCGGCCGCGGCGCAGGGGGCCGGACCCCGCGGGTAGCCTGGTGGGCGGTGCCGCGGAGTCCGCCGGCACCGTGATCATGACCGGCGCCGGAGCGGCCGCACGGTCGTCCCGCGAGCCCTGGAGGACGGATGCACCGCGCGCGCCGTCCCCGCCTCGTCTGCCGCCGGTACATCGACCAGTGCCGCGCCGCGTCCGCGCTGTGTTGAGCGCGCGAGCACGCACGTTCCGCGGCTGCTGACCGCCCACCGGCCCTCGCCGGCGCGGGCGCGCATGCCGCCTCGCCCGCCCCGGAAGGACCCTCCCCGCATGCGTGATCCCCGCGCGCCCGAACCCGTC
>CAZDSL010000068.1:4930-9001 GCA_964507655.1 uncultured Mycobacteriaceae bacterium
CGCCGCCGGCCCGCCCGCCGCGCCCGGCGGCACCACGCTGCGCCGCCGGATCCGCTTCTTCGAGCTCGTCGTCTACGGCCTGGTGTTCATCGGCCCGGCCGCCGCCGTGAGCATCTTCGGTCCGCTCGACGCGAAGAGCGGCGGCGCGGTGCCGCTGGTGTACGTGGTGGCGACGGTGGCGATGGCGTTCACCGCCTACTCGTACGCCCAGATGTCGCGGCGCATCCCGCGCGCCGGCTCGGTGTTCGCGTACGCGACCGAGGCGATCGGCCGGCGCACCGGCTTCATGGCCGGCTGGATGGTGATGCTCGACTACCTGCTCATCCCATCGGTGGCCTACCTGTTCACCGGCATCGCCATGCACTCGTTCCTGCCCGCCATCCCCACGTGGGGCTGGACGGCGATGGCCGTGGTGCTCACCACCGGCCTCAACCTGGCGGGGGTGCGCATCGCGGCGCGGGTGGCGACGCTGGTGGTGGCGGCCGAGTGCATCGTGCTGGCGATGGTGCTCGCCGCGGGCATCTGGATCATCGCCGTGCACGGCACCACCCGCGGCGCGTGGACCCCGCTGACGGGTGTCGACGGGTTCTCGCTGTCGGCGGTGCTGGGCGCGGTGTCGGTGGCGATGCTGTCCTACCTGGGCTTCGACGCCATCGCCACGTTCGCGGAGGAGACCATCGGCGCCTCGCGCATGGTGGCCCGCGCGCTGGTGATCTGCCTGGTCACGGCCGGGCTGCTGTTCGCGGCGCAGACGTACATCGGTGCGCTGATCACCCACGACACCCCGCAGTACCTGGCCGCCCACCCCGACCTGCAGGGCGACGCCTACTACCGCCTCGTCGGCGACCGGATGGCCGGCTGGCTCTCCACCGCGCTGGCCGTGTCGAAGGCGGCGGGCGCGGCGTTCTCGGCGATGGTCGGCCAGGCGGCGGCCTCGCGCATCCTCATGGACATGGGGCGCTCGGGGCGGCTGCCCGGCTTCCTCTCGCGGGTGGACGGGCACACCGGCGTGCCGGCGGCGGGGATCCTGCTCGCGGCCGTGTTCAACGTGATCATCGCGGTGTGGGCGGCGTCGGCCGACGACGGCCTCGACATCCTCGTCTCGGTGGTGAGCGTGGGCGCCCTGTGCGCGTTCCTGCTGCTGCACGCCTCGGTGGTGGGCTACTTCTGGGTGCGCCGGCTCGGTGGTGAGCGGCGGATCGTCCCGCACGTGCTGGCCCCGGTGCTCGGCGCGGCGATCCTTGTGGTGGTGCTGGTGGAGGCCGACAGGACCGCGCAGATCGTGGGCGCCGTGTGGCTGGTCGTGGGGCTCGCAGTGGTGGCGGTGCAGGCGCGGCGCGGCTCGCTCGGCCAGGCGGGAGACACCCCGGCCTAAAGCAGCCCCGCGTCGTGCATGGTGATCGCCACCTGCACCCGGTTGGCGGCGTCGAGCTTGGCGAAGCAGTGCGAGATGTGCGCCTTCACGGTGGCCAGGCTCATGTGCAGCTGCTCGGCGATCTCGGCGTTGGAGCCGCCGCGGCCCACGGCGACGGCCACGGCGCGCTCGCGGTCGGTGAGCGCGGCGGCCTTGCGCCGGGCGGCCACCTCGCGGCCGTCGGGGGCGGCGTCGGCGACCCGGCGGATCAGCTGCGCGGTGATGGCGGGTGACAGCATGGGTTCGCCCGCGTGCACCTTGCGCACGGCGTCGACGATGTCGCCGGGCGAGGTGTCTTTGAGCAGGAAGCCGTCGGCGCCCGCGGCGAGCGCGCGCACCACGTAGTCGTCGGCGTCGAAGGTCGTCAGCACGATCACCTTGGGGCGGCGGGGCAGCGCGGCGATGCGCGCGGTGGCGGCGATGCCGTCGAGCGCCGGCATGCGGATGTCCATGAGCACCACGTCCACCGGCCCGGCGCCGTCCGCGGACTGCTCGACGAGGCGGCAGGCGGCGGCGCCGTCGTCGGCCTCCCCGGCCACGGTCACGTCGGCCGCGCCGCCCAGGATCATGGCGAGGCCCGCGCGCACCAGCGCGTCGTCGTCGGCGATGAGCACGCGGATCGTCATGGGGGCCACGGTAACCAGGTCTCGAGCACGAAGCGGCGGTCGGGGGTGATGCGGTGCGTGAGCCGCCCGCCGGCCAGCTCCACCCGCTCGGCCACGCCCACCAGCCCCAGCCCCGAGGCGGGGGCCGGGGACGGGTCGGTGCCCACCCGCAGCGGGTTGTGCACGCGCAGGGTCAGGCCCTCGCGCGGCGAGCCGGTGAGGGTGACGGTGACGAGGGTGTCGCGCGCGTGCTTGCGGGCGTTGGTGAGCCCCTCCTGCACTATCCGGTAGAGCGTGCGGCCGGTGGCCACGGGGATGGCGGCCGGCCAGTGCGAGTCCTCGTACTCGATGCGCAGCCCGGCGGTGCGGGCCTCGGCGATGAGCTCGGGCAGGTCGGCGGCGTCGGGCTGGGGCAGCTCGGGCACCGCGTCGCCGGGGCCCTCGCGCAGCACGCCCAGCACCTCGCGCAGCTCGATCATCGCCTGGTGGGAGGCGTCCTGGATGATCCCGGCGGTGGTGCGCACCTCGTCGGGCGGCAGGTCGTCGCGGTAGGCGAGGGCGCCCGCGTGCAGGGTGATCAGCGAGATGCGGTGGGCGAGCACGTCGTGCATCTCGCGGGCGATGCGTGCCCGCTCGGCGATGCGGGCCTGCCGCATGCGCAGGGCCTGCGCCGACTCGGCCCGCTCGGCGCGTTCGCGCAGCGTGGCCAGCAGCTCGCGGCGCGAACCGATGTAGAGCCCGAACGCCACGGTGACGCCGGTGAACGCCAGCGCCAGCGGGACGATGAAGCGCCAATCGTCGTCCGACACCGGGTTGGCGAACTCGATCGTCATCGCCGACGCGACCGACAGCAGCGCCACGGGGATGATCTCGCGCCAGCGGCGGCGGGTGGCCAGCGACGCGAGCGTGAGCGCGGCCGCGCCGCCGGCGAAGGCGGACGGCGCCGCGAGCACGGCCACCGCCACCGCGACCGCAGGCGGGTGCCGGCGCCGCCAGAAGGACAGCACCAGGCACAGCAGGCCCAGTCCGAGGTCGAGTGCGAACCACCAGCGGGCGTGGCTCCACTGCCACGACGCCAGGTCGGCCCAGGCGACGCCCGAGATCGCGAGCACCAGCAGCGTGCGCCAGGCGTGGCCCCACGCGGTGAGCGGCGGCTGGTAGGCGTCGGGGTCCACGGGGTCAGCGTAGGCGGTGCGATCCGGGCGCCGACGGGATCAGGCGGTGTGCGCCGCGAGCCACCCGGCGATCGCTCCGGCCGGATCCTCGCGGAACAGGGCGCGTCCGGCGGCCACCTGGCGCTCGCGGGCGGGGCCGGGGCGGTGCAGCGCGTCGACGGCGGCGGCCAGCGCGGCGTCGTCGGCGGCGCAGGTGACCAGGCCGTGGGCCTCGAGCGCCCGGGCTACGGGCGGCCCGTGCCCGGGGACGGGCCGGTACTCGACCACCGGTACCCCCGCGGCCAGCGCCTCCATGCACATCGACCCGCCGGCGTTGTCCACCACGATCGCCGCGGAGTCGAGCAGGGCGGGCATGTCGTCGCGCCAGCCCAGCGCGACGGCGCCGGGGATGCCGGAGGCGCGCGCACGCAGCCGTTCATCCCGGCCGCACAGTGCCACCGGCCGCACTCCGGGCAGGGCGGCGAGGGTGCGCAGGGTGCCGAGGATGTCTCCCACCCCCCACGAGCCGGTGGAGACGAGGACGGTGGTGGGGTCTCGGTCCGATGGGGGTGCGGGGGCCCGCAGGAAAGCCTCCGCCACCACGGGCCCGGGCGCGGTCACGTCGGCGCCGGTGGCCGCGTGCACCCGGCGGGCGATGGGCTCGGAGATGCAACAGTACAGCTGCGCGCCGGCGCTCAGCCACAGCGCGTGCGGCACCATCTCGGTGATGACGACGACGGCGGGCGCCGTGCCGAGGCCGCCGCGCCGCTGCAGCTCGCCCACCGCCTGCCCCGCGGCGTGGAATGTCGAGACCACCGCGGTGGGGCGGAAGCCGGAGACGACGGGGGCCAGCGCCCGGGCGCCGAGGCGGGCCAGCGGGCGGGCGCGGGAAGCTCGT
>CAZDSL010000068.1:9101-10923 GCA_964507655.1 uncultured Mycobacteriaceae bacterium
GGCCCCGCTGCGGGCACTGGAAGGCCCCGATGCGCGGTGCGCGAAGGCGCCGAACCTCCTACGCTGCGGACATGGGCACCGTGACGACCGCGGCTGCCGCGGCGCTGGGGACCCTCGCCGCGGCGCACATCCTGCCCGCCGGCACGTGGCTGCCCCCGCTGCGGCGCGCCCTCGCCCCGTCCCTGTGCGGCCCGGGCGACCCCGGGCATCTGGCGCTCACCTTCGACGACGGGCCAGACGCCGCCGGCACCCCACGCTTCCTCGACGCCCTCGATGCGCTGGGCGTGCGCGCCACCTTCTTCTGCGTCGGCGAGCAGGCGCAGCGCCACCCCGACGTGCTGCGTGAGGCGGCCTCCCGGGGCCACGAGATCGCCTGCCACGGCTGGCGCCACCGCAACCAGCTGCTGCGCCCCGGCCCGGTGGGCACCGAGCTGCGGGCCGCCCGCGACCTGCTCGCCGAGCTCGCCGGCCGCCCGCCGCGCTGGTACCGCCCGCCGTACGGGGTGCTCACGGGGCAGGGGCTGCTCGCGGCGCGGCGGGCCGGGATGACGCCGGTGCTGTGGTCGGCGTGGGCGAAGGACTGGACGGCGGGGGTGACGCCCGACGACGTGCTGCGCACCGTGGGGCCCGGCCTGCGCGGCGGCGCGACGATCCTGCTGCACGACACCGACGCCTACGCGCAGCCCGGATCCTGGCAGGCCACGCTGGGCGCGCTGCCGCGGCTGGTGGGGGTCTGCCGGGAGGCCGGGCTGCGGGTGGGGCCGCTGGGAGAACACGCCGGGTAGTCGAGTCCCGGCGCCCGCTCACTCGCGCTCGGGCGCGGGGTCGGGCTGCGGCGGCGCGATGCCCCTGCCGTGCGCGGCGGCCGGGTCGTCCTCGACGGCGCCGACGATGCCCTCGGGCTCCACCTCGCTGGCGAACGAGCGGGTGAGCAGGTAGATGCCGAAGCCGATCACCGCCGCGCCGGCCGCCGCGAGGATCGCCCACAGGCCGCCGCGCACATGCTCGCCGAACACCACCACGCCCCACATCACCGCGACGATCGGCTCCGAGCCCGTGAGCCCCGGCTGCGCGGCGATGAGCGGGCCCGAGCCCAGGGCCGTCTGCAGCAGGAAGAACGACACGAGCCCGCACACCAGCACGCCGTACACGGGCCACGAGGTGAACAGCCCCACCCAGCCGCCGTCGGTGAGCGTCACCGTCATCGCCTTGATGATCGCGGAGTTCACGCCGAAGCCTGTGCCGGTGGCGATGGCGAGCAGCGCCGGGCGCGCCATCGACCCGACCCGCGTGCGCGTGGCCAGGAAGATCAGCACCGCCATGGCCGCGGCGCTGGCCCCGATGCCCGCCACCCAGGTGCCCGCGGGCACATGGAACTCGCCGCCCTCCTTGGGCGAGAGCGCGAACAGCAGGCCCGCCAGGCCCACGGAGATGGCGCCGATGCCGATCCACTCGTTGCGCCGGGTGGGGCGCCCGAAGGTGAGGTCGGCGAGGACCAGCGTGAGCGGAAGCTCCAGCACCAGCAGCGGCTGCACCACCGACAGCGGCCCGTACGCCAGGGCGGTGGCCAGCAGCAGGAAGCTCGCGATCATGGCGAGCACGCCGCCGAACCACAGCGGCTCGCGCACGATGCGCATGATCAGCCGTGGATGGAAGAGCTCATCGGCCGGGCGCTTGCGGTTGGCGGCGCGCTGCAGCACCGACGCCGTCGCGTTGGCACACGCCGTGAGCAGCGCGAACAGATACGCAAGCACGGGTGCTCCTCGGGTGGGCGGTGGTGCCGGCGTGCGGCCGGGCGTCTGCGTCGATTATTGCGCGGCGG
>CAZDSL010000069.1:0-10851 GCA_964507655.1 uncultured Mycobacteriaceae bacterium
CCTCACCCCGGCGCCACCACGCCGGCGATCGGCCTCCCCCCGTCGACGGCCTGCCGGAAGTCGACCAGCGCCCGCTCGAGGTGCCCCGGCGAGGTGACGACCACCGCGGCCGGCGCACCCCGCTCGTCGAGGATCCGGTCGGTGAACCGGGCGTTCTCGATAGTCGACCTCGATCGGCCCTCCTTGGTGATCCGCTCCGCGGGGATGCCGTTGGCGGTGAGCCAGTCGAACATCGCGTCGGCCTCGGTGCGGCCCGACTGCGGCACGCCCCCGGTGACCACGATCGGCGCCGACGGGAACTGCTGGGCCAGCGCCAGCGCGGCCCTCAGGCGCGACTCCAGCACGGGGCGCATGGTGCCGTCCGCGTAGAGCCCGGCGCCCAGCACCACGATCGTGGTGTGCGCGGGATCGGTGCGCAGCAGCAGCGGAGCCTCGGTGGTGAGCGTCTGGTTCTGCGTGCACGCGATGATGGCGGCGTCGTCATCGCTCTGGCATCCGCCGACGGTGGACAGCAGCGCGTTGGACACGGTGGTGGGCAGGCCCAGGGAACCCGAGACGCCGGTGATCGCGCGCGGCAGCAGGTCGATGCTGCGCACCGAGAGGCTGTCGGACCCGGCGAGCTCGGCCAGCTGCGGCGGCACGCCCATCGATTCGAGCAGGCCGCTCGGCGTGGTGGGCACCGAGGAGGAGGGGGCCGACGACGACGGTGCGGGCGGCGCGGCCGACGACGACGGTGCGGCCGACGCGGCGGCCGGGGCGGCCAGTGCGGCGGCACCGGCGACGGTGGCGGAGGCGGCGACCGCGGCGCACACGCGCCGGGCGCGCAGCGGGAATGGACGCAGCGGGAGTGGACTGGGCGGGGGCATGCGGGAGGAATCGGTCATGCGGGGGCCTTCCGGTGGGAGCTGCCATCCGCCACGGAAGATACGGCCGTTATGCGATCTCCACCGGGGATTGGGCGATACTCGCAGGTCGGCCGCCCGCGGTGATAGCACCGTGATCCACCGGGGAGGACGCCCCGCCCCGTGCGCGCCGCCGCATCCACCCCGGCATCATCGCCGTCCTCGCCATTTCGCCAGCGCCCGCGCGCGGTCGTCGGGGCGGCGGCGCGGGCAGCTCACGCACTTGTCCTCGCCCGGCGCCTGGTAGATCAGGCAGCACGAGCAGCGCCGCACCACCCGCAGGGCGCCTTCGGGCTCCGCGGCGGCCGGGTCGGCGGGGAGCAGCGCGACGTCACCGTCCGTCGTGCCGGGCCTGTACTGGAGGACGTCCGTGAACCGCGGCGCCGGCATCGGTTCCCGCGCCAGCCGCACCGCCAGTGCACCGGCCTCGGCGACGCGCCCGGCCTCCCGCCCGGCGGCCAGCGCCTGGTTGGCCAGCGCGTCGGCCGCGATCGCCCACAGCGCCCGCTCGGACGCCCCGGAGACGCGCGCGAGCGGCGCGATCACCCGTTCCAGCGCCGGCCCCAGCGCCCGGCCATACGCGTCGGCCCCCGGTAGCAGCCGCCCGGCCCGCACCGACGCCAGATATCCGTAGTCGGTGAGGGTGCACGCGGCGCGGTGCGGGTCCGGGTCGGGTGCGACGCCCGCCGCCAGCAGCATCGCCGGCGCCGCGCCCGTCATGGTCACGCTCGCCGAGTACCACCACAGCGTGCCGGCGGTCCGGTCGTCGGGGCAGTCCCAGCGCCGCACCGTATCGGCGACGCGCAGCGCCAGCCACTCCTCGTCGCACAGCGCCGTGCCGGCGAACGTGTCCACCCCGCGGGTGTCTCCGATGCGCGGCGCGAAGCGGCCCGTCAGCGCGGCGGCCGCGGCGTAGGCGGCGTCGATGTCGGGTCCGGTCACGACGCGGCCTCCTCGGATGTGTCCGCCAGCCCCCGCACGTCGAGCATCCGACGCCCGCCGCCGGTGCGCACTGCGCCGTCGACGCCGAACACGCCGGCCAGCAGCGCGGGCGTCAGCACCTCCTCGGGCCGGCCGGTCGCCTGCACCACGCCGCCGTCGAGCACGGTCAGCGCATCGCAGTACTCGACGGCCCAGCGCAGGTCGTGCAGCGTCACCACCACGGCCATGCCGTCGGCGGCCAGCGTCCGCAGCAGCGCCAGCACCGTGAGCTGGTGGCGCAGGTCCAGGTGGTTGGTGGGCTCGTCGAGCAGCAGCACCTTCGGCCGCTGGGCCAGGGCGCGGGCGATCGACACCCGCTGGCGCTCGCCGCCGGACAGGGCCGTCACGTCACGCTCCGCGAACCCGCCCAGCCCCACCTGCGCCAGCGCGTCGTCGACGACGGCCTCGTCCTCGCCGCCCATCGGTTCGAGCCAGCCGCGCAGCGCCGTGCGCCCCAGCCGCACCGACTCGCGCACCGTCAGCCCGCCCAGCGCGGGCGGCTCCTGCGTGCTCGCGCCCACCAGCCCCGCCAGCGCGCGCCGCCGCATCCGCCGCACGTCCTCGCCGGCCACGGCCACCGTGCCCGCCGAGGGTTCCAGCGCCCGGTAGCAGCAGCGCAGCAGCGTCGTCTTGCCGCTGCCGTTGGGGCCGACCAGACCGTGCACCTCGCCCGGGGCCACCGCCATGCCCACGCCGCGGAGCACGTGGGTGCCGCCGAGCCGCGCAGTCACCGCGTGCGCGTTGAGCAGCGGCGCTCCGGCAACCGGGCTCACAGCGCCCCTCCCCGCCGGCTGTACTGCCGCCACAGCATCGCCAGGAACACCGGCCCGCCCGCCATCGCCGTCACCACTCCCACCGGCAGCTCGGTGGCGGGGCTCAGGGTGCGGGCCGCGACGTCGGCGAGCACCAGCACCAGCGCACCCCCCAGTGCCGCCACGGGGATGAGCCGGACGGCGCTGCGCCCCACCAGGAACCCGGCGGCGTGCGGCACGAGCAGCCCCACGAAGCCGATCGCCCCCGACACCGACACGGCCGCCGCGGTGAGCAGCGAGACGGCGAGCAGCGCCAGCAGCCGGAAACGCCGCACGTGCATGCCCAGCGCCGCCGCCCCGTCGTCGCCGGCGTGCAGCAGGTTCAGCCGCCGCCCGCTCGCCATCACGCCGCCCCCCACCAGGAGCGCCGCGACGGCCGGGACGGCCAGGGTGGACCAGCGCGCGTCGCCGAATCCGCCCGCCAGCCAGCGCATGACGTTGCCGAGGGTGTGGTCGTCGCCCACCACCAGCACGAAGAAGGTGATGAGGGCGGAGAACACCATGGACATGGCGACGCCCGCGAGGATGACGGCCGTGACGTCGCGGGCCTTGGCGCTCACCGCGATCGTGCCGGTGAGCGGCAGCAGCGCCCCGGCGAACGCGGCGGCCGGCAGCGTGAACGCGCCCAGCGCGCCCGCCCCGAGCCCGGCGACGATCACCAGCACCACCCCGAACCCGGCGCCCGACGAGACGCCCAGCAGGTACGGGTCGGCGAGCGCGTTGCGCGTCACCGCCTGCGCCACGACGCCCGCCACCGCCAGCGCCGCCCCCACGCACGCGGCGGTCAGCGCCCGCGGCAGGCGCGAGTCGACGACGATCACCTCGCGCGCCGGCGTCCACCACGGCGCCCACGAGCCCGTCCACCACGACGACGGGGTGACGGCGTGCGCGACGATCGCCCACACGTCGCCGAACGGGATCGTCACCGATCCCAGCGACACGGACGCCGCCAGCGAGGCGAGCAGGGCGGCGGCCAGTGCCAGGCCGACGACCACGGCGCGGCGGGAAGCGTGGCGGCCGGGCCCGTGCACGTCGCGCTCGCGCACGGGCCCTGCCGCCCTGGGCCGCTGCGGTGCGGCGGCCCGGTCTGCGGCGGCGGGCGCGGTCACCGCTCAGCCCTCGTCGGCGAACGCGCCGGGGTGCAGGCCGCGCGCGATCGTGTCGGCGGCCCGCACCATGCGGGGGCTCTCGAACATGTCGGCCAGCGGTACCACGACGAAGCGGTCGTTCTGCACGGCCGGCGTGGTCTGCATGATCGGCTGGCTCTTGAGGAAGTCGATCTTCTGCTGCGCCGTCCGATCGCCGTAGTCGAAGACGACGATGGCCTCGGGCGCACGTTCACCCACCGTCTCCCAGCTGGTGGTGAAGTACGGCTTGGGGCTGTCGGGGGTGATGCTGCGGGCGCCCGCGAACTGCGCGATGACGCTGCCGACGCCGCGGGTTCCGATGGTCGTCGGCTGGTCGGTGCCCGAGTCGTAGAAGAAGGTGGGCACCGGGGCCGCGCCGGTCGCGTCGATGCGCGCGCGGACGCCGTCGAGGCCCGCGGTGACGGCGTCGATCGTCTGCTTCGCCTGGTCTGGGGTGCCCAGCACCTCGCCCAGCTGCGTGAAGTCGTCGCGCAGCACGTCCAGGCCGGTGAACCCGTCGCCGCAGTACTCGGAGAACAAGAACGTGGGGATGCCCGCGGCCTCCAGCGCGTCGCGGCCGCGGCCGTCCTTGTCGGAGAAGGCGCTGGTCATGCCGCCCACCACGAGGTCGGGGTGCTGGTCGAGCACCTGCTCGGCGGTGGGGAACTTCGCCGAGAGCTGCGGGATGGCGTTGTAGGCGTCGGCGATCCCGGGCGCGGGGGGCGAGTCAGGGTAGGCGTCGCCGACGATCCGGTCGCCGGCCCCGAGGGCCAGGAGCGTCTCGGTGACGTGCCCGTTGAGCGTGATGATCCGCTGCGGGGCTGCGTCGAACGTCTCGGTGCGCCCGCAGTTCTGAACGGTCACCGGCTGCGCGAAGGCGGCGGTGGCGGCCGCGGCGGCGGTGTCGTCGGAGCCGCGCGAGCAGCCGGCCAAGGGTGCGGTCAGCGTGAGGGCGGCCGCGGCGGCGGCCAGTGCACGGCGACGGGCGGTGACGGGGATGCGGCGGGGGAATCCTGGGCGGGCCAACCTCGGGCCTTTCGACGGGTGGCCCGGGGAGCGGTCGCGGTACGGCCCGGCGGCGCCGGATGCGCGGGGAGATCCCGGCAGCGCGGCGCGCAGAGCCCACCGGACCCCTGCCCGCAGACCACGGCGGCACATGGGATCGCAGCGCGCGGGCGCGGGTGATCGGGCTCGCCGCCTCCTGTGGCGGCCTACCGTTGCGGGTCAGCGCCGGATTTCGACCGGACTTCCCCCACGCGAGCGCGGATGATGCTGCCGACATTATGCACAGCGCTCGCCCGCCCCCCCGGCGGCGGGCAAGAACGCGGGGATAATGGGCGTCATGCCGATCACGCGCCTCAACCATGCCGTGCTGTACGTCTCGGACCTCGATCGCAGCCTCGGGTTCTACACGGAGACGCTGGGCTTCCGGGTGCTCAGCAAGTTCCCCGGGGCGGCGTTCCTGCAGGCCGCGGCCTCGGCCAACGACCACGACCTGGGCCTGTTCGAGGTGGGCGCCGGCGCCCCGAAGCCGGGCCGCGGGGTGGGGCTGTACCACCTGGCCTGGGAGGTGGACACGCTCGGCGAGCTGGCGGAGATGGGCCGGCGGCTGTCCGCGGCGCGCGCGCTCACCGGCGCCGGAGACCACGGCTCCACCAAGGCGCTCTACGGGGCCGACCCGGACGGCATCGAGTTCGAGGTGTGCTGGATGGTGCCCGACGCCTCGATCCTCGACGAGCTGAAGCCGGGCACGCCGCCCACTCGCGCGCTCGACATCGACGCCGAGATCGCCAAGTACGGCGCCGGCACCCCCGGCGGGCCGCGCGAGGACTTCGCGGTGTGGGAGCGCATCCGGGCGCGGGGCTGATCCGGCCGGCCCTCTGCGCCCACCCCGCCCGGGGCAGGGCGCTGGGCGGTGCGGTCACACGGCGATGGCCCGCGCCAGCACCCGCGCGGAGAAGGCGATGAAATCCGCGTCGTCGAGCTCCTTCGCAGTGTTGTTCACGATCGTGTCCGACGATCCCTTCAGCGCCGACAGCACCAGGTGGATCAGCGCGGGATCCTCGATGAGCCGGGTCCCCTCGGCGGCCGCCGATTCCGTGAGCGCCCGCAGCAATTCGGTGTTGTAGACGTGGGCGGCCGCGTTGATCTCCTGCACGCTCTCGCGCTGCGAACCGGCGAGGCCCTCGATGTCGCGCCACGACGTGACCAGGCGCCCCACGCGGCCCCAGTGCCTGGCGAACTCGCGGATCATCTCCGCGAGCAGCGTCTCCAGCCCTTGATCGCGCGCAAGCCCCTGGGCGAATTCCGCGAGTTCGAGCTGGCTCTCGGTGAGCAGCGCCGCGAAGATGTCCTTCTTGTCGACGAAGTACTGGTAGATCAGCCCGGTGCTCGTGCCGGAGCGCTTCGCGACGGCGCGGATGGTGAGGGCCGTGTATCCGCCCTCGTCCAGGAGCGCGATCGCGGCGTCGAGTGTGCGCCGCCGACGCGCCTCGGCGTCACCGTAGAGGGACCGTTCGGCCAGGGGACTCATGCGCTGCAGCCTATGCGCCCCCTGCCGGGCCATCAACGGTGTGGACCGCGTCGGGCGGGCGGAGGCGAGCGCCCGCACTGTGTGAGGTGCACCTCACAATGAACGACGTTCACCAACTCTGGACATTGTTCAATCTCCTGCTACCGTGTTGCCTGGGCCACACCGGAGGCCGTCCTTGTCCCGCGTCACGTGCGGCGGCGGACGCCCGGGTCGGCCGATACCTGCGATGCGGAGGAATACCGTGCCTGACCGAGAAGACATCGTCGCTGCCGTGGAGCAGTACGTGCGCCACCTGGGCGAACATGACGTGGACCAGTTGGTGTCGCTGTTCGCCGACGACGCTGTGCAGCATGAGCCGCTGGGCGTGGCGAGCTACCGGGGCATCGAGGAGATCCGGGCCTTCGATGCGCGCAATGCGCGCATGCCGTTCACGGTCGAGCGGATGGCGCCGATCGTGGTCAGTGGTAGGCACGCGTCCACCGGTGCCCGGATCCGCATGGGCGAGCACGACTTCGCCGCGATGGAGATGTTCGAGTTCGACGACGAGTGCAAGATCGTCTCGCTCTCGGTCCTGATCGACCAGGAGGCACGCTGGTGACCGCGCACACTCAGATCGAGGGCGCCGCCCAGCCGGCCGGCACAGGGCGGCTCGCCGGCAGCGGGCTGCTGGCGGGCAAGGTGGTGCTGGTATCCGGGGTCGGGCCGGCGCTGGGCCGATCGATCGCGCTGCAGAGCGCGACGGCCGGCGCCTCCGTGATCCTGGCCGCCCGCACCCGCTCGCGCCTCGACGCGGTGGCGGCGGAGGTCCGCGACCGCGGCGCGCAGGCCGCGGTGATCCCCACCGATCTCACCGACCCCGACTCGATCGCGTCGCTGGTGAAGCGCGCGGAGGACGAGTTCGGCACCGTCGACTGCCTGGTGAACAACGCCTTCTCGCAGCCGGCGCGGGTGCCGCTGCTCGAGGCCGACCCGGCGTCGATCCAGTCGGGCATCGACATCAACCTGCTCGCGGCCCTCAACCTCACCCGCGCGATGGCGCCGGCGCTCATCCGGTCGCGGGGGTCGATCGTGATGATCACGTCCATGGTGCTGCAGAATCAACTGCCCGGGTTCGGCGCCTACCGGATCATGAAGGCCGGCCTGCTGGCGATGGCGCGCAGCCTGTCGATCGACCTGGGGCCGCAGGGGGTCCGGGTCAATTCCGTCTCGCCCGGCTACATCTGGGCCGATTCGGTGAAGCACTACTTCCACGCGCAGGCGCGCGAGGCGGGCGTCGACCCGCAGGAGATCTACGACAAGGTGGCCTCCACGGCCGACCTGCGCCGTCTTCCCGAGCCCGACGACATCGCCAGCGCCGTCGTGTTCCTGCTGTCGGACGCCGCCCGTGCGATCACCGGGCAATGCATCGGTGTCGACTGCGGCCACACCCACCACTGATCCGCCTGCGCGGAGGAACCAAGGAGGCCTTTGTGAGCACCGCTGTGTTCAAAACCATCGATGAACTGCACGAGGAAGCCCGGGCGCGGGTGGGCGAGGACGACTTCGGCGACGGCGCGTACCGGGAGGGAATGGCGCGGCTGCTGGCGGCGATCGAGGGCGAGGCCGCCCTCACCGAGGCCGGCGTGCAGCGGCTGTACTCGATCATCGGCGGGATCCTCGACTCGCGCCTGCGCACCGAGGCGTCGTGGCGCCGCCATCCCGAGCACGAGAGCGTCGCCATCGAGCGGCCGATCTTCGTCACCGGGCTGCCGCGCACCGGCACGACGGCGCTGCACCGTCTGCTCGGGAGCTGCGGGAACACCCAGGGCCTCGAGCTGTGGCTGGCGCAGTCGCCGCAGCCGCGGCCCCCGCGCGACAGCTGGCCGGCCAACGCCGACTTCCGGCGGGTCGACGAGGCGATGGAGGCGCGTCGGCGCGCCGACCCGGAGATCAACGGGATCCACTTCATGTCGGCCGACGCGGTCGAGGAGTGCTGGCGCATCGAGCACCAGACGATGAAGTCGATCGCCTTCGAGTCCATCGCCCGGATCCCCGGCTACTCCGCCTGGCTCGCGGAGCAGAACCTCGACGACGTGTACGCGCGTCACCGCAGGATCCTGCAGCTGATCGGCATGACCAGCCCTGAGAAGCGGTGGGTGCTCAAGCATCCCGGCCACCTGTTCGGGCTCGACTCGCTGATGAAGGCCTATCCCGACGCGCTGATCGTGCAGACGCACCGCGATCCCGCCACCATCGTGCCGTCGGTGAGCAGTCTGAACCTCGCGGCGATGACCGGCGCGTACACGGACTACGACAAGCCGGAGATCGGCAGGACGAATCTTGAACTGTGGGGGCGGGGGATGGACCGCTTCACGGAGGCGAGGCCGAAATACGATCCCGCGCAGTTCGTCGACGTCGAGTACGGGGATTTCGTCGCGGACCCGGTGGGGACGGTTGAGGCGATCCACCGCGGGTTCGGGCTCGATTTCGACGCCGACATGCGGGCGTCGGTGGAAAAGGAGCATGCGGCGAGCATGCGGGGCGACCGCAAGCCGGCGCACGATTACTCGCTGGCGGAGTTCGGCCTCACCCGGGAGCAGGTGGACGAGCGCTTCGCGTCCTACAGGAAGACGCTCGCGGCACTGTGACGCCGCCGCGCCACGAATCCGCCCGCCGCAGGAGAAACAGGAGAGAACGTTGAACAAGATCTGGGAAGAATTCAGCTCGAACATCTCGAAGATGGGTGAGCTCCTCGAGGCCGAGTCGGTGCCGCAGGATTCGCTCACGCAGGCCGAGGGGATGCGCTACCTCGTGCGGCTTCTGCGCTACGCGTCGATCAACTGCATCGAGTACACGGACCCGCGGTGGCCGCAGTTCACCTCGGCGCCGAACCCCAACATGATGACCAAGATCGGCGCCGACAACCCGGACAACGTCTACCTGCGGGCCAACATCTCGGGGAAGTACAGCTACCGGATCACCGGCACGCGCGGCACGGTGCCGCTGTTGACGTTCGGTTCGCGGATCAACCGCTACCACCAGGACGGCACGATGCTGCAGACCGGGGACCTGCACAGCGACGACCTGGTGTGCGACCCCGACGGGAGGTTCACCTTCATCGCGTCGGTGGACAAGCCCGAGTCGGGCAACTGGCTGCCGCTGTCGCCGGAGAGCAACCTCATCTCGGTGCGGCAGACCCACCAGGACCGGCGCAACGAGACGCCGGCGACGCTCACCATCGAGTGCCTCGACACCGGCCTGGTGCCGGAGCCGGTCAGCGAGGACGAGCTGGCCGAGCGGCTGCAGCGCACGACGGCGCTGGTCACCGGCACGGCCGAGACGTTCTCGCGCTGGACCCGCATGTTCATGACGCGGCCCAACGAGCTGCCCGACTGGGGCCAGGACTACTTCCAGAAGGCCGGCGGTGATCCCACGATCTTCTACCTGCAGGGGTATTGGACGCTGGGCGAGGACGAGGCGCTGGTGGTCGAGAGCGAGGTACCGGACTGCGAGTACTGGAACTTCGTGCTCCAGAACTGGTGGATGGAGTCGCTGGATTACAACAGCGCGAACATCTACGTCAACAACCACACGGCGAAGCTCAATGACGATGGCACGGTGACGATCGTGATCGCGCACCGTGATCCGGGGTACGGCAATTGGCTGTCGACGACGGGCCATTCCGAGGGGACCATCATGATGCGGTGGGTCAAGGCGGAGTCGCATCCGCTGCCCCGCGTTCGTGTGGTGAAGATCTGACTGCGCTCTGCGCCTGCATCGGAGAATACGGAAAATGACGAATTCGGTAAGATATCGACGTTCTCGGCTGCGGCGCGGGATCACCGCGGCGGCCGGTGTCGCGGCGTGCGTCGCCCTGGTGACGGGGTGCGCGAGCTCGGACGCCGACACCGCCACGACGGGCGGTTCCACCTCCCTGGGCTCGGAGCCCGCCGGGATCATCGGCGACCAGCCGGACGGCGGCACGCCCGTGGACGGCGGCACGCTCTCGTTCGCCGGCTATTCGGTGCCGTCCAGCCTGGACCCGACCAGGACGCAGCCCTCGGGGTCCACGGGCGGCACGGCCATGGCGTCGGTGTACGACCTGCTGATGCGCTATGACGCGGAGAAGTCCGCGTACGTGCCGCAGCTGGCGGAGTCGCTCACCGAGAGCGACGATCACCTGTCGTGGACGCTCACGCTGCGGGACGGCGTGCTGTTCAGCGACGGCACGCCGCTGGACGCCGACGCGGTGGTGGCCAGCATCAACCGCTTCAACGACAAGCGCGGTGCCAACAGCCAGGAATGGCTGAGCGGGGTCCGCGGCGTGGAGGCGACCAGCCCGCGGACGGTGGTGTTCACGCTCAATCAGCCGTGGCAGGAATTCCCGGCGATGCTGGCCTACGGGCACGGCATGATCCTCGCCCCCGCGGCCTACGCCGACCCGGACACGTTCGTCCCGATCGGGGCCGGCCCCTACACGGTGGCGTCGTTCGCGCCGGCGCAGTCCATCGACATGG
>CAZDSL010000070.1:0-10839 GCA_964507655.1 uncultured Mycobacteriaceae bacterium
GACGGGCCCGCAGCCCGCGACCAGCGCGGCCATCGCGATCAGCGCCGCGGCCAGGCGGGCCGCGGCGCCGCGGCGCTGCACCGGGCGGCGCGCACTCACACCGCGGCCCCGCTCCGCGTGAAGCGCTCGCCGAGCTCGTCGAACAGCGCGCGGTTGAGCCCGAAGGCCGCGTCGACCTCGGCGATGAAGCGCGCCACCTCCTGATCGGACAGGGGGAGCGCGTCCATCTTGGCGCGGTAGTCGTCCTTGTACGGCTTGGGCTTGGCGATGCCGTCGAAGATGTAGAAGCGCACGCCGTCGGCGTCGTAGCCGTACGCGCGGGCCATCAGGGTGCGGATGATCTGGCCGCCGGACAGGTCGCCGAGGTAGCGCAGGTAGTGATGCGCCACGAAGCCCGCCGGCCACTCGGCCGCGACCTCGGCGAGGCGCGCCACGTAGCGCTCGGTGGCGGGCAGCATCGTCACCCGCGCGCGCCAGTCGTCGCCCAGGTGGTGGCGCAGGTCGGCCTCGAGCGCGTCCTGCCGCAGCAGCGCGTCGTCCAGGAAGGGGGCCACGAGCGGGTCGCCGGCGAGCTCGCGCCCGCCCGCCTCCAGCGCGCGGTAGAGGAACCAGCTCTGCGCCTCGAGCTCGACGTAGGCGGCCTCGGGCAGCGCGCCGTCGAGCAGATCGCTCATGAACGGGGAGGACTCGGCCGCCCGGTGCGCGGCGTCGGTGGAGCGCTTGACGAGGGCTGCGAGCCCCTCGGTTCCCGGGGCGGGGGATGTGCTCATGTCGGTCCTCGCGTCGTCGGGGCCGGACGGACGTCCGACTGTCGTTGTGGCCGACGGCGCGCACCGCCGCACGCCGTGCGCCGCCGGTGTCCGGCGGGCCGACGCGGCCGCGCGCGCCGCGATGCCACTAGGTTAGCCTAGCCTTCACATCGTAGCGAAACGAGGACAGCCCATGAACCACTTCCGCACCGCAGGCCGCCGCGCCGCCGGCGTCGCCGGACTCGCCGCCCTCGCGGCCGCCCCCGCGCTGGCCCTGAGCACCGCCGCCTCGGCCGAGGACGCGCCGTCCCTCACCGTCAGCGCGACGGACGGTCTCGAGGCGGGGCAGACGGTGACGGTCTCCGGCACCGGCCTCGACCCCCAGGCCGGCTACTACGTCGCCACCTGCGTCACCGGCTCGACCGGCCCCGCCGGCCCCTCCTGCTCCGGCGACCGCGCGGTGCCCGGCTCGCAGCTGTGGGTGTCCAACGCGCAGGGTGCCACCACGCCGATCGCCCCCGACGGCACGTTCACGGCGGATCTGGGCGCGGTGGCCGGCGGGACGTCGATGACGGGGACGCCGGTGGACTGCACCGCCTCGGACTGCTCGGTGACGCTCTTCTACGACCACCGCAACGGCTTCGGCACCGTCGCCGAGGTGCCCGTGACGTTCGCCGCCGGCGCCGCGGCCCCCGCGGAGCAGGCCGGGGCCGACGCGGAGGCGGAGTCCGCCGGGGCAGAGGCCGCCGACACCGCCGATGCCGACTCCGACGACGGCGACGCCGCCGTGTGGTGGGGCGTGGGCGGCGCCGTGGTGGCCGTCGTGGTCCTCGGCGGCATCGCCTACGCGGTGCGCTCGCGCTCCCGCCGCGGCGCCTGACCCCCGTGCGCGCCGGGCCGCCCGTCCGGCGCGCACCGGCGCGCTCCCGTCAGTTGCTCACGTCGTCGAGCGCGGCGGTGATCGCGGGCGGCAGCGTGAGGTCGGCGGCCGCGAGCACCCCGGTGAGCTGGGCCAGGTCGCGCGTGCCCACCACCGCCCCCGCCACGCCCGGCCTGTCGCAGGCCCAGGCCAGCGCCACGGCCAGCGGCGAGGTGCCGAGCCCGTCCGCCGCGGTGAGCACCGCGTCGATGACGCTGACGGCGTCGTCGTGCAGGTAGGCGCGCACGATGCCCGCGCGCGACGGATCGGCGCCGCGCGAATCGCTGGGCACGCCGTCGCTGTACTTGCCGGTGAGCACCCCGCCGGCCAGCGGCACGGCCGCCAGCACCCCCATGCCGTGGTGCACGGCCGCCGGCACCAGCTCGTCCTCCACGCCGCGCGCCAGCAGCGAATATTCGGCCTGCGCGGCGGCCATGTGCGGTGCGCGGGCCGCCCCCGCGACCGTCGCCAGCTGCCAGCCGAGGTGGCCCCGCACGCCCGTGTAGCGCACGCGCCCCGACCGCACCGCGTAGTCGCACGCGTCGACCACCTCGTCCACCGGCGTGGCCGCATCCCAGGCCGCGATCTGCCAGATGTCCAGGTGATCGGTGCCCAGCGCGGCGAGCGTGGCGTCGAGCTGGGCGAGCAGCGTGCGCCGCGAGCAGTCGACGCGCCGCGACGAGGGGCCCGCGACGATCCCGGCCGAGCCGCTGAGCACCAGGTCGCGGCGGGGGACGACGTCCTCGAGCAGCTCGGCGAGCACGGCCTCGGCCGCGCCGTCGCCGTAGGCGGGCGACGTGTCCACCAGCGTGCCGCCCGCCTCGGCGAACGCGCGCAACTGCCCGGCCGCCTCGTCGCCGGGGGTGTCGCGCCCCCACGAGAGCGTGCCCAGCCCGATGCCCGACACGCGCAGGCCGCTGCGGCCCAGGTTCCTCTGCTTCATCGCCTGCCCTGATCCATCCTGCCGTTCTCCGTCGCCGATCACCGCGGGGCCATCGCCTATCACCGCGTGGCCGATCCCCCGCGGGGCCGATCCCCGCGGCCGGTTGCACACTAGCGCGCCCGGCGCGGCCCGGTCCCGCGCCGCGCCGGGCGCATAGGGTGGTGTGCATGACGGTGATCCTGCTCCGCCACGGACGCTCCACGGCCAATACGGCGGCCACGCTCGCGGGCCGCACACCGGGCGTCTCCCTGGACGAGACGGGCCGCACGCAGGCCGAGGACGCGGCGCGCAGGCTGGCCGGGCTGCCGCTGGTGGGCCTGGTCACCTCGCCGCTGCAGCGCTGCGTCGAGACCCTCGCCCCCCTCGCCGCCGCCACCGGGCTCCGGCCGGCGGTCGACGAATCGCTGGCCGAGGTCGACTACGGCGAGTGGACGGGCCGCCCCCTGGCCGAGCTGGTAAAGGAGCCGCTGTGGCGGGTGATCCAGACGCAGCCGTCGGCCGCCACCTTCCCGGGCGGGGAGTGCCTTGCGGCGGTGCAGTCGCGCAGCGTGGGCGCGGTGCGCGGCCGCGATCGTGCCCTGCGGGAGCAGCACGGCGCCGACGCGCTGTGGGTGGCGTGCACGCACGGCGACGTCATCAAGGCCATCCTGGCCGACGCGCTGGGCATGCACCTGGACGGCTTCCAGCGCATCGCCACCGTCCCCGCGGCGGTGAGCGTGATCAGCTACACCACCGACAGGCCCATGGTCCAGCACATGAACGACACCGGCTCCGCCCTCGAGCGGCTCGCGCGGCGGCGGCGTGAGGCCGGCGAGGGGGCGCCGGAATGCGCCGCCGGCACGCCCGGAGGCGAGGTCTGAGCGGGGTTCGGATGCCCCGGACGCCCCGCAGGCCATAGATTGGAGTCGCCATGCCACGTGCCATTCACATCTTCCGCAGCCCCGACCGCTTCGTCGCGGGCACCGTGGGCGAGCCCGGCGACCGCACCTTCTACCTGCAGGTGAGCCAGGAGGGCCGGCTCGTCAGCGTCCTGCTGGAAAAGCAGCAGGTGCAGATCCTCGCCGAACGCATCGGGGCCCTGCTCACCGAGGTGCACCGCCGGTTCGGCGCGGAGCTGCCGCCCGAGGACGTCGCCGTCGACGATCTCGACCCCCTCCAGATGCCCGTCGACGCCGAGTTCCGGGTGGGCACCATGGGGCTCGGCTGGGAGGCCGACGCCGGCGCCGTGGTGGTGGAGCTGCTCGCCGTCACCGACACCCCGCTGGACGAATCGGTGGTGCTCGACGACACCGACGAGGGCCCCGACACCGTCCGCGTGTTCCTCGACCCCGCGGAGGCGCGCCGGTTCTCGGCCCGCACCGCGCTCATCGTCGAGGCGGGGCGCCCGCCGTGCCCCCTGTGCGGCCGGCCGCTCGACCCGTCCGGGCACATCTGCGTGCGCACCAACGGGTACCGCCGCGGCGTCGGGTACGACAGCCTGCACCACCCCGACGACGGCGCCTGACCGTGCCCGCTCCCGCCGGCCCGGCCCCGCGCGGCGCCACTCCCACGCCGCTCGCCGACGCGCCGCTGCACATCCTCGGCCGGCTCACCACCGCCAGCAACGCCACCTTCCTCTGCCGCCTCGAGGCGCCGGGGCCGGAGATGCGATGCGTGTACAAGCCCGTGCTGGGGGAGCGGCCGCTGTGGGACTTCCCCGACGGCACGCTCGCCGCGCGCGAGTACGCGTCGTACCTGATCAGCGAGGAGCTCGGGTGGGGCATCGTGCCCCGCACGCTGCTGCGCGACGGCCCCCACGGCACGGGCATGGTGCAGGAGTGGATCGACACCCCGCGCCCCGACCCGCCGGACGCCGCCGATCTCGTGGATCTCTTCCCCGTCGAGGCGGTGCCCGACGACTACCTCGCCATCCTCGAGGCCGAGGACCCGGCCGGCAGGCGCGTGGTGCTCGCGCACGCCGACGACCCGCGCCTCGAGCGGATCGCGGCGCTCGACGCCGTCCTCAACAATCCCGACCGCAAGGGCGGCCACGTGCTGCGCGGTCCGGGCGGCCGCGTCCACGGCGTCGACCACGGCATCTGCCTGCACAGCGAGCCGAAGCTGCGCACGGTCCTGTGGGGCTGGGCGCACCGCCCCGTGCCGCGCGCCCTGCTCGAGCGGATCGCCGCGCTCGGCGCGGTGCTGGCCGACCCGTCCTCATCATTGAGCGAGGAGCTCGACGGGCTGCTCACCGTGCACGAGGTGCGCGCGTTGACCGAGCGCATCGCGGCGCTGCTCGCCACGGGCCGCCATCCCGGGCCGGCCGGGGCGCGCGCCATCCCGTGGCCGCCCTTCTGATCGGCCCGTGACGGCGGCCGCGCCGTGCGCATCCCACGGCCGCCTCCCCGCGCGCACCGCATAGGCTGGAGCCATGCGTTCCTGGTCCGATGTCGCCGTGCCCGTCGTCCCCGGCTCCGGCCCCCCGCTCCGCCTGTTCGACACCGCCGACCGCGCCGTCCGCCCCGTGTCGCCGGGGCCCGTCGCGGGCATGTACGTCTGCGGCATCACGCCCTACGACGCCACCCACATGGGCCACGCCGCCACCTATGTGGCCTTCGACCTGGTGGGCCGCGTGCTGCGCGACAACGGCCACGAGGTGCACTACGTGCAGAACGTCACCGATGTGGACGACCCGCTCTTCGAGCGCGCCGCCCGCGACGGTGTGGACTGGCGCGATCTGGGCGCCCGCGAGGTGGAGCTGTTCCGCACCGACATGGAGGCGCTGCGGGTGCTCCCGCCGCGCGACTACGTCGGTGCGGTCGAGTCCATCGACGAGGTCGTCGCGATGGTGGAGAAGCTGCTGGCGCGCGGCGCCGCGTACGTGGTGGACGATCCGGAGTTCCCCGACGTGTACTTCAGCGTCGACGCCACCCGGCAGTTCGGCTACGAGTCGGGATACGACACGCCCACGATGGACCGCTACTTCGCCGAGCGCGGCGGCGACCCCGACCGCCCCGGCAAGCGGCATCCGCTCGACGCCCTGCTGTGGCGCGCGGAGCGGCCCGGCGAGCCGGCGTGGGAGTCGCCGTTCGGCCCGGGCCGTCCCGGCTGGCACATCGAGTGCTCGGCGATCGCGCTCGGCCGCATCGGCAGCGGGTTCGACATCCAGGGCGGCGGCAGCGACCTGATCTTCCCGCACCACGAGTTCTCGGCCGCGCACGCGGAGGCGGCCACCGGCGATCCCCGCTTCGCGCGGCACTACGTGCACACCGGGATGATGGGCCTGGACGGCGAGAAGATGTCCAAGAGCCGCGGCAACCTGGTGCTCGTGTCGGCGCTGCGGCGCGCGGGGGAGGACCCGATGGCCGTGCGCCTGGCGCTGCTCGACGGCCACTACCGGGCCGACAGGTTCTGGACCGACGGACTGCTCGACGCCGCGCGCGCCCGCCTCGCCCGCTGGCGCGCCGCCGCAGCCGCCCCCGCGGGGCCCGACCCGGCCGCGACCATCGCGCGCCTGCGCCGGCACCTCGCCGACGACCTCGACACCCCCAAGGCGCTCGACGCCGTCGACGGCTGGGCCGCGGACGTCCGCGACGGCATCGGCGCCGACCCGGACTCGGGCGCGCAGGTGGCCGAGGCCGTGGACGCGCTGCTCGGCGTGCGCCTGGGTTCCTGAGCGCCCGGCCGCTCAGGCCTCGGGGGCCGGGCCCTGGCCGCCCGGGCCGCGCCCATGCCGGCGCAGGTAGCGCTCGAACTCGGCGGCGATCTCGTCGCCGTCCACCGCGCGCAGCATCTCGGAGATGTCCTCGCGCGCGTCGCCGCGCTCCTCGAGCGTCTGGACGTAGTCGGCGATGTCCTCGTCCTCGGCCGTCATCTCGCGCGCCGTCTCCTGCCACTCCTCGGCCTGCCGGGGCAGATCGCCCAGCGGGACGGGCTCGTCGAGCACGTCGGCGAGCCGCCGCAGCAGCGCCACCACCACCTTCGGGTTGGGCGGCTGCGAGAGGTAGTGCGGCACCGCGGCCCACAGCGTGACGGCGGGGATCCCGGCGCGGACGCAGGCGTCCTGCAGCACTCCCGTGATGCCGGTGGGGCCCTCGTAGTTGCTGTCGGAGAGGCCCAGCCGCTCGGCCAGCTCCGCGCTGTGCGCGCTGCCGGTGATGGGCACCGGCCGGGTGTGCGGGGTGTCGGCGAGCAGCGCGCCCACGGTGATCACCGCCGCCGCGCCCGCCTGCGAGAACAGGTCGAGCAGCTCCGCGGTGAACGCGCGCCAGCGCAGGTTGGGCTCGATGCCGTGCACCAGGATCAGCTCGCGGCCGCCGGGCGTCAGGCGGCACCGGGTGAGCCGCGTGGCCGGCCACTCGATGCGCCGCGTCACGCCCGCCACCTGGGTGATGACGGGCCTGTTCACCTGGTAGTCGTAGTAGCCCTCCGAGTCGATCTCGGCGAACGGCTCGGCCTCGCCCGTCAGCGCCAGGTGCTCGACCACGCCGGTGGCCGCGTCGGCGGCGTCGTTCCAGCCCTCGAAGGCCGCGACGACCACCGGGCCCGGGCCGGGGACGGCGGGCCGGGGGGATCCGCGCCCGTGGGATCGGGGGCCGGATGCACCGGCTCCGGGGGCGCCGTCGTGGTCTGCACTGCTCACACCACCAGCCTACGGACCTCCGTGAATAATCGGACCACTACGCTGGTGCCATGCCTGCACAGAACACCACCCCCTTCGCCCGTGCCCTCGACCGCCGCGTCGTGATCGGTGACGGGGCGATGGGCACCATGTTGCAGGCCGCAGACCTGAGCCTCGACGACTTCCTGGGCCTCGAGGGCTGCAACGAGATCCTCAACGAGACGCGGCCCGACGTGCTGCGCGACATCCACGCGCAGTTCCTCGACGCCGGCGTCGACGCGATCGAATCGAACACCTTCGGCTGCAACCTGCCCAACCTGGGCGACTACGGCATCGGCGACCGCATCCGCGACCTCTCCCGCCGCGGCGTGACGCTCGCCCGCGAGGCGGCCGACGCGGCCGGCCCGGGCGCCGACGGCGTCCCGCGGCTGGTCTTCGGGTCGATGGGCCCCGGCACCAAGCTGCCCACGCTCGGCCACGCGCCGTTCGCCGTGCTGCGCGACGCCTACGTCGAGTCCGCCCTGGGCATGCTCGATGCGGGCGCCGACGCGATCCTCGTCGAGACCTGCCAGGACCTGCTCCAGGCCAAGGCCGCGATCATCGGCAGCCAGCGCGCCATGGACGTCGCCGGCCACCGCATCCCGATCATCACGCACGTCACCGTGGAGACCACCGGCACCATGCTGGTGGGCTCCGAGATCGGCGCCGCGCTCACTGCGCTCGAGCCGCTGGGCATCGACATGATCGGGCTCAACTGCGCCACCGGCCCGCAGGAGATGAGCGAGCACCTGCGTTATCTCTCGCAGCACGCGCGCATCCCCGTGTCGGTCATGCCCAACGCCGGCCTGCCGGTGCTCGGCAAGAACGGCGCCGAATACCCGCTCACGCCCGACGAGCTCGCCGATGCGCTCGCCGGTTTCGTCGGCCAGTTCGGCCTGTCGATGGTCGGCGGCTGCTGCGGCACCACCCCCGAGCACCTGCGCAAGGTGGTGGAGAAGGTGCGCGGGGTGGCCCCGGCCGAGCGCCGCCCGGTGCACGAGCCCGGCGTGTCGTCGATGTACTCGGCGGTGCCGTTCGATCAGGACGCCTCGTTCCTGGTGATCGGGGAGCGCACCAACGCCAACGGCTCCAAGGCCTTCCGCGAGGCGATGCTCGGCGGCGACTTCGACAAGTGCCTCGACATCGCCAAGGGGCAGATCCGCGACGGGGCGCACCTGCTCGACCTGTGCATCGACTACGTCGGCCGCGACGGCACCGGCGACATGGCCGAGCTCGCCTCGCGCCTCGCCACCGCGTCGACGCTGCCGATCATGCTCGACTCCACCGAGCCCGAGGTGCTGCAGGCGGGCCTCGAGCACCTGGGCGGGCGCTGCATCGTCAACTCGGTGAACTTCGAGGACGGCGACGGTCCCGACTCCCGCTACCAGAAGATCATGCGGCATGTGCGGGAACACGGCGCCGCGGTCGTCGCGTTGACCATCGACGAGCAGGGCCAGGCGCGCACCGCCGAGCACAAGGTGGCGATCGCCGAGCGGCTGATCGCGGACCTCACCGGCGAGTGGGGCCTCGAGGTGTCCGACATCGTCATCGACTGCCTCACCTTCCCCATCTCGACCGGCCAGGAGGAGGTGCAGCGCGACGGCATCGAGACCATCGAGGCGATCCGCGAGATCAAGCGGCGCTACCCGCAGGTGCACACCACGCTCGGCCTGTCGAACATCTCGTTCGGCCTCAACCCGGCGGCCCGCCAGGTGCTCAACTCGGTGTTCCTGCACGAGTGCGTCCAGGCCGGCCTCGACACGGCGATCGTGCACGCCTCGAAGATCCTGCCGATGGCCCGGATCCCCGACGAGCAGCGCGAGACGGCGCTCGACCTGGTGTACAACCGCCGCACCGCCGACTACGACCCGCTGCAGAAGCTCATGGAGCTGTTCGAGGGCGTGTCCGCGGCCTCGGCGCGCGAGACCCGCGCCCAGGAGCTCGCCGCGCTGCCGCTGTTCGAGCGCCTCGAGCGCCGGATCGTCGACGGCGAGAAGAACGGCATCGAGGCCGACCTGGACGAGGCCATGCAGTCGGTGCCGCCGCTGGAGATCATCAACGGGACGCTGCTCTCGGGCATGAAGACGGTGGGCGAGCTGTTCGGCTCCGGCCAGATGCAGCTGCCGTTCGTCCTGCAGTCGGCCGAGACGATGAAGACGGCCGTGGCGCACCTCGAGCCGCACATGGAGGCCACGGACGATTCCGGCAAGGGCCGGATCGTGCTGGCCACGGTCAAGGGCGACGTGCACGACATCGGCAAGAACCTCGTCGACATCATCCTGAGCAACAACGGCTACGAGGTGGTGAACTTGGGCATCAAGCAGCCCATCACCACCATCTACGAGGCCGCCGTGGACAAGAAGGCCGACGCCATCGGGATGTCGGGGCTGCTGGTCAAGTCCACCGTCGTGATGAAGGACAACCTGCTCGAGCTCAACAGCAAGGGCGTGGCCGGCGACTTCCCCGTCCTCCTGGGGGGCGCGGCGCTCACCCGCACCTACGTCGAGGACGATCTGGCCGAGCTCTACGAGGGCGAGGTGAGCTACGCGCGCGACGCGTTCGAGGGCCTGCGCCTGATGGACGAGATCATGGCGATCAAGCGCGGCGAGGGCCCCGATCCCGACAGCCCCGAGGCCGTCGAGGCGGCGCGCAAGAAGGCCGAGCGCCGCGAGCGGCACCGCCGGTCCAAGCGCATCGCCGCGCAGCGCAAGGCCGCCGAGACGCCGATCGAGGTGCCCGAGCGGTCCGACGTGGCCGCCGACAACCCCATCCCCACACCCCCCTTCTGGGGCAGCCGCATCGTCAAGGGCCTGGCCGTGAAGGACTTCGCCGGGATGCTCGACGAGCGCGCCACCTTCCTCGGCCAGTGGGGCCTGCGCGGCGCACGCAAGGGCGAGGGGCCCAGCTACGAGGAGCTGGTGGAGACCGAGGGCCGCCCGCGGCTGCGCTACTGGCTCGACCGCCTCACGGCCGAGGGGATCCTCGCGCATTCCGCGGTGGTGTACGGCTACTTCCCGGCGGTCTCGGAGAAGAACACCGTGCACGTGCTCGACTCGCCCGAGCCCGACGCCCCGGTGCGCTACTCGTTCGAGTACCCGCGGCAGGACCGGGGGCGCTTCCTGTGCGTCGCCGACTTCATCCGCTCGCGCGAGAGGGCCCGCGAGACCGGCCAGGTGGACGTGCTGCCGCTGCAGCTCGTCACGATGGGCCAGCCCATCGCCGACTACGCCAACCGGCTCTTCGCCGAGAACCACTACCGCGACTACATGGAGGTGCACGGCCTGGGCGTGCAGCTCACCGAGGCGCTCGCCGAGTACTGGCACCGGCGCATCCGCTCCGAGCTGATCGTCGACGGCACCTGGTCGCTCGCCGACGACGACCCGGCCGCCATCGAGGAGTTCTTCAAGCTCGGCTACCGGGGCGCGCGGTACGCCTTCGGCTACGGCGCATGCCCCAACCTGGAGGACCGCCGCAAGCTGGTGGCGCTGCTCGAGCCCGAGCGCATCGGCGTGGAGCTGTCGGAGGAGATGCAGCTGCACCCGGAGCAGTCCACCGACGCGTTCGTGCTGCACCACCCGGAGGCGAAGTA
>CAZDSL010000071.1:0-10763 GCA_964507655.1 uncultured Mycobacteriaceae bacterium
GCCTCACCCGCGCCTGGGTGGGCCTGGAGGTCATGCGCGCCCACGCCGCGCGCACGCTCGGCGAGGGCAACACCGAGATCGCCGGCGCGCCGTCGGTGGCGAAGCTGCTCTGGGCCACCTGGCACCGCAGGCTGGGCGAGCTGGCCATGGAGGTGCGCGGCGCCCCGTCGCTGCTGGCGGCCGGCGGCTCCTACGACGAGTCCGACCCGTTCGACGAGTGGCAGCGGCTGTTCCTGTTCACCCGGGCCGACACCATCTACGGCGGGTCCGACGAGATCCAGCGCAACATCATCGCCGAGCGCGTGCTCGGCCTACCGAGGGAGGCACGACCGTGAGCAACGAGCAGACCGGCACCGCAGCGAGGTCCCCGCTGGCGGAGGTCCCGCAGGAGACGCCCGGGCACGGGCTGCTCGCGGGCAAGAAGGCCGTGGTCACCGCGGCGGCCGGCACCGGCATCGGCTTCTCCACCGCCCGCCGCATCCTGCTCGAGGGCGGCGACGTCGTGGTGTCCGACTTCCACGAGCGGCGCCTGGGCGAGACGCGCGACCAGCTGCGCGCCGAGTTCCCGCAGCAGCAGGTCGAGTCGGTGCTGTGCGACGTCTCGTCCACCGAGCAGGTCAACGCCCTGATCACGGCCGCCGCAGACACGCTCGGCCGCGTCGACGTGGTGGTCAACAACGCGGGCCTCGGCGGCGAGACGCCCGTGGCCGACATGACCGACGAGCAGTGGGACCGCGTCCTCGACATCACGCTGAACAGCACGTTCCGCGCCACCCGCGCGGCCCTGAGGTACTTCCGCGAGGCCAACGCGGCCGACCCGGCCCGCCGCGGCGTCATCGTCAACAACGCGAGCGTGCTGGGCTGGCGCGCGCAGCTGGGGCAGGCGCACTACGCGGCCGCCAAGGCGGGCGTCATGGCGCTCACCCGCTGCAGCGCCGTCGAGGCCGCCGAGTACGGCGTGCGCATCAACGCCGTGTCGCCGTCCATCGCGCGGCACCCGTTCCTGGCCAAGGTCACCAGCGAGGAGCTGCTGGACAACCTGGCCGCGGGCGAGGCCTACGGCCGCGCCGCGGAGGTGTGGGAGATCGCCACCGTCATCGCGATGCTGGCCTCCGACTACACCACCTACATGACGGGCGAGATCGTCTCGGTCTCCAGCCAGCGGGCGTGAGCGCCCGCGGCGGGCGTTCCGGAGCCCGCCCGAACGGGCGCTTGGTAACTAGAATGGGGGCGTGAGCGTGGCCAACAACGGGAGCGGGACCACCGGCGGCAGGGCCGACCAGGCCAAGTCGGAGCGGCGCGGCGAGCTGCTGACCATCGCCGCGGGGCTCTTCGCCGACCGCGGCATGAAGGCCACCACCGTCCGCGACATCGCGGACGCGGCGGGCATCCTCTCCGGCAGCCTGTACCACCACTTCGACTCCAAGGAGTCGATCGTGGACGAGATCCTCGGCGAGTTCCTCGACGAGCTCTTCGGGCGCTACCGCGAGATCGTCGATTCCGCGTCCGACGCCCGCAGCACCCTCGAGGAGCTGGTGCGCGCCTCGTTCCGGGCCATCGACGCCCGCCATTCGGCGGTGGCGATCTACCAGGACGAGGCCAAGCACCTGGCCACCCTGCCCCGGTTCGCCTACCTGGGCGACCGCAGCCGCGAGTTCCGCGAGCTGTGGATCGGGGTGCTGCGCCGGGGCGTGGCGGACGGCAGCTTCCGCGCCGACCTCGACGTGGAGATCGCCTTCCGCTTCATCCGCGACACCGTGTGGGTGGCGGTGCGCTGGTACCGCCCCGGCGGCCCCCGCAGCGTCGACACCATCGCCGCCGAGTACCTGTCGATCGTCCTGAACGGCATCTCGGCCGGCGCGTGAATGGCCGGCGGCCCGCCCGGGCCGCCGGCCGCAGGCCACCGTGCGCCGCACCGCGGCGGATCCGGTGGAAGTAGAACACCAGGAGAACACCATGCCCGAGGCATACATCATCGACGCCGTCCGCACGCCCACCGGCAAGCGCGGCGGCGCGCTCGCCGGCGTGCATCCCGCCGACCTCGGCGCGCACATCATGAAGGCGGCGGTGGAGCGCAACGAGATCGACCCGTCCGCGGTGGACGACGTCGTCTTCGGCTGCGTCGACGCGATCGGCGGCCAGGCCGGCAACATCGCCCGCACCGCGTGGCTGGCCGCGGGGCTGCCCGAGGAGATCCCGGGCACCACCGTCGACCGCCAGTGCGGCTCGTCGCAGCAGGCCATCCACTTCGCCGCGCAGGCCGTCATGAGCGGCACGTCCGACCTGATCCTCGCGGGCGGCGTGCAGAACATGAGCCAGATCCCCATCAGCGCCGCCATGATCGCCGGCAAGGAGTTCGGCTTCGACGACCCGTTCTCCGGCTCGGAGGGCTGGCGCGCCCGCTACGGCGACCAGGAGGTCTCCCAGTTCCGCGGCGCCGACATGATCGCGCAGAAGTGGGACATCTCGCGGCTCGACATGGAGGAGTTCGCGCTGCGCAGCCACGAGCGCGCCCGCGCGGCCATCGCCGAGGGCCGCTTCGCCCGCGAGATCGTGCCGGTGGGCGAGTTCACCACCGACGAGGGCCCGCGCGAGACGTCCATGGAGAAGATGGCCGGCCTCAAGCCGCTCTCCGAGGGCAGCCGCCTCACGGCCGCCGTCGCCAGCCAGATCTCCGACGCCGCCTCGGCCACCCTGGTGGCCTCCGAGGCCGCGGTGCAGCGCTTCAACCTCACGCCCCGCGCGCGCATCCACCACATGTCGGTGCGCGGCGCCGACCCGGTCATGATGCTCTCGGCCCCGATCCCCGCCACGAAGCACGCGCTGGAGAAGTCGGGCCTGACCATCGACGACATCGACGTGGTGGAGATCAACGAGGCGTTCGCGTCGGTCGTGCTCTCGTGGCTCAAGGAGACGGGCGCCGACCCCGCCCGCGTCAACCCCAACGGCGGCGGCATCGCGCTGGGCCACCCGCTGGGCGCCACGGGCGCCAAGCTGTTCTCCACGATGCTGTGCGAGCTCGAGCGCACCGGCGGGCGGTACGGCCTGCAGACCATGTGCGAGGGCGGCGGCACGGCCAACGTGACGATCATCGAGCGGCTCTGAAACCCCAGGTCGCGCCGGTAAATCCGGGGCGATGAGATAACAACTCCACATCGATTCGGCGGCCTTCGGGGAAAACCCCCGGAGGCCGCCGAGTGCTGTGTCGGGGGACACACGGGAGGGGGGTATGGTTGCCGAGGCCGAGCAACCGAGAAAGGGACAGATGAACAGATACCGATGGGGGATCGCGGCTGCTGCCGCCGCGTCCGTTGCCATCGCCAATCCCGCGCTGGCACAGGCGCAACCGCAGAAGATCGACTGGACGGACTGCACCGGGTATCTCGGCTATTCCGACGCCTCCGCGCTGCCCGCGGACGCGCAATGGCAGTGCGGCGAGGTGCAGGTGCCGGTCGATTATTCCGACCCCGACGGGCGCACCATCGGTGTGTCGGTCAGCCGCATCCCCGCGGGAGGCGGGGAGCCCAGCAAGGGGGTCGTGTTCGGCAATCCGGGCGGCCCGGGCGTGCAGGCGCTCGACTTCTGGGTGCCGATGTGGGAGGAGCAGGGGCAGATCGGCCGGCTGCACGACGACTACGACCTCGTCGCCGTCGAGCCGCGGGGCCTGAGCTACAGCGGCGGGGTGGCGTGCGACGCGCCCGTCACGGCCGTGCTCGACGCCGCCGCCGCGTACCGCGCGTGCATGGCGGCCGACCCGGAGCTGACCCGCTCGCTCACCACCGAGAACACCGCGCGTGACATGGAGACGGTGCGCGAGGCCCTGGCGGAGACGGACTCCGCCGACGGCCGCGTCGCCGACGACGCCACCGTCGACTACCTCGGGTACTCGTACGGCACCTACCTGGGTGCCACGTACGCCACGCTGTACCCGGACCACTCGGGCCGGTTCGTGCTCGATTCGGCCGTCAACCCCGACTGGGTGTGGAACGAGCAGGCGGCGCGGCAGGCGGAGGCGCGCAAGCAGCGCACCGACGACATGTTCACCTGGATCGCCGCGCACGACGACACCTACCACCTCGGCGACACCCCGCTGAAGGTGTTCCAGGTGTGGAAGGGCATCACCGACGATGAGCTGGGCGGCGGGATGAACCTCACCCCGCCCGACGCGCAGATGGGCGACCTGCCCGAGTTCCTGCGCCCGGTGGGGCAGCCGGTGCTCGACGTGGTCAACGCCACCGCGCAGCCGCGGGCCCGCCTCGACGGCGCGTTCCGCGCGCTGACGGGCGGCGACGAGGGCCGCGCCACCAGCGGCGTCGCGGGGGCCACGCTGCAGGCCAACAGCAGCCGCGAGATGTGGCCGATCGTGGCGCAGCGCATGCAGGACGTGCAGCGCTACGGGGCGGGCACCGCTGCGGTGGACACCGCCAAGCCGGGGCAGCCGCCGCAGCTCACCACGGGCGACGTGCTGTTCACCGCCGTCACCTGCAACGAGAACACCACCCCGGGTGATCCGGTGCAGGCCGCGCTCGCGCAGTTCAACGAGCAGACGGGCGGCAACGCGTTCGACGTCATGGCCGAGCGCGCCCGCGGCGGGCTCGACTGCGCGGGCTGGCCGGCCGACACGACGCCGGTGCAGCTCGACGGCTCGCGCCTGCAGGACAAGCCGCTGGTGCTGCAGAGCGAGCGCGATGCCGTGACGCCCTTCCCGGGCGGCGTCGAGCTGGCCGAGCAGATGGACGGCGTGCTGGTGACGGTCCAGGGCGGCGATCACGGCGCCTTCGGACGCGGCAACACGGCGGTCGACAAGGTGGTCGGCGACTACCTCGTCGACGGCGTCACTCCGGCCCCGGAGGTGCTGCCGGAGGCGCCGATCCGGACGCCGCTGACGCCGCCCGCGCCGCCGCAGCCGTCGCAGGCGGCCGAGCAGGCCACGGCGGCCATGGCGCGCGGATACGCGGAGGCGGCCGACGCGATCACCTCCGTGGCGCAGGACGTCGACCGGCTCACCCGGCCCGCGCAGGCGGACGCCGCCCCCGCGGAGGCGGACGCCGCGCCGGGGCCCGCCGAGCAGGCGGTCACCGCGGCCGTCCAGCAGATCGGGCAGGCGCTGGGCGTGCGCTGACACGGGCGCGTCCGCAGCCGCGGAAACGGCGGAAGGCCCGCCGGGGAGCGATCCCCGGCGGGCCTTCGTCGTCGAGCGGCCCGCAGGCCGCGATGCGGGAGGTCAGCCCCGCAGCGCCGCCAGCGCGTCGATGCGGGCGGCGGCGTCGGTCATGATCCGGTCGATCAGCTCGGCGCAGCTGGGCAGGTCGTCGATCATGCCCACGACCTGACCGGAGGCGAGCACGCCGGCGTGGGTGTTGCCGTCCACCAGGCCCGCCTTGAGCAGCATCGGCGTGTTGCCGGCCATGATGATCTGCTGCCAGGTGCGGTCCGAGGCCTTCTTCATGGCCAGGCCGTCGCGCACCAGCGTCGACCACTTCATGCCGGTCATCGCCTTGAACTCGGTGGCGTTCTTGGCCGCCGCCACGAGCCCCTTGACGTAGCTGCCCTTCTCGAGCGCGTCCACCAGCTCGGTGTTGAGCACGCGGTGCGGCATGCCGTCCACCTTGCGCGAGACGGTGGTGTCCTGCAGGCCGCGGCGCAGGTACTCCTGCTTGACCGAGTCGGGCACCGCCGAGTCGCTGGTGAGCAGGAAGCGGGTGCCCATGGCCACGCCCTCGGCGCCGTAGGACAGCGCGGCCGCCAGCCCGCGGCCGTCGAAGAAGCCGCCGGCGGCGACGACGGGGATGCCGCCCTCGCCGAGCGCGTCGAGCACGCTGGGCAGCAGCAGCGTGGTGGCCACGCCGCCGGTGTGCCCGCCGCCCTCGCCGCCCTGCACGATCACCGCGTCGGCGCCCCACGAGGCCACCTTGACGGCGTGCTTGGCGGCGCCGATGGACGGGATCACCACGACCCCGTTGTCCTTGAGCTTCGCGATGAGGTCCTTCTTGGGCGCCAGCGCGAAGGAGGCCACCTTGACGCCCTCGCGGATGAGCAGATCGATCCGCTCCTTCGCGTCGGTGGCGTCGGCGCGGATGTTCACGCCGAAGGGCTTGCCGGTGAGCGACTTGGTCTTGGCGATCGCCGCCTCGAGCTCGCCGTAGGTCATGGTGGCGGAGGCGATGATGCCGAGGCCGCCCGCGTTGGCGGTGGCGGCGGTGAGGCCCGGGCCCGAGACCCAGCCCATGCCCGTCTGCACCACCGGATGCTCGACCCCGACGAGCTCGGTGAAGCGGGTGGGGATGTGCGGGGTGCTCACAGCGCCACCTCGCGGTCGCGCAGCGACTTCGGGTCGATGACCTCGCGGATCAGCCGCAGCTCCTCGGCCGAGGGCTCGCGGGTGACGCCCGCGGCGTCGAGCCCGTCGATCTCGAACGAGGTGTTCTCGCGCACCTGCTCCACGGTGACGCCGGGGTGCAGGCTCACGGCGTGCATGGTGCGGCCGGGGCCGGAGTAGTCGAACACGCCCAGGTTCGAGACCACCTGGTGGTTGTTCAGGAAGCGGTAGGCCGGGTTCTCGGGGTCGACCTTGTCGTAGCCCACGCCGCACACCACGTCCACGGTGTCGCAGAAGACGCGCGCCGAGTGCTTGCCCACCCAGTAGCTGGTGGCGTGGTTGATGGCGTTGCCGGGACCGCCGCGCACGCCGAACATCTGCCGGGTCGGCTTCTGCAGCGGGCCGAACGCGGAGATGTTCTGGTTGCCGTACTTGTCGAGCTGGTTGGCGCCCATCACCACGTGGCGGCGGCCGGAGGCGACCACGTCGAACACGCGCGAGAACGGCATCCAGCCCTCGATGGCGCCGCGCGCGCCGAGCGCCGGGGTGTCGGCGAACAGCAGGGCCTCGCCATCGGTGATGAGGAGGTCGGGCTCGGTGGTGAGCCGGGCGAGGCGGGCGCCGATCGAGGCGAGGGTGGCCATGGGGGAGGCCATGATCTCGCCGGCGCCGGCGAACATGTCGGCGCACGCGACGGCGCAGTACTCGGCGCGGGTCACGGTGTCACTGGTGGGGGCGCTCATGCGTTCTGCTCCTTAGCGAACTCGGCCACGGCCGCCTGGTAGTCGGCCTCGCTGCCGGACAGGTAGGTGGCGGCGAACTTCCGCCACGCCTCGGGGTCCTTGGCGGACTCGGCGTAGTGGCGCTGGAAGGCCTCGTCGCGGCCGTAGCCGCCGGCGAAGGTGAAGTGCGCGCCGTTCGGCGCCTCGCTGACGGTGTCGACCATCATGCGGTTGACCAGCAGCGCCTGGTGCGGGACGGCGCCGATGAGCTCCTCGGTGGACACGACCTTGTCGGCCGAGAGGATGCGCTGATCGGCGGCCATCAGGTGCAGGTCGTCGAAGTACGGGTCCACGCCGGTGTAGGCGGCGTTGCCGTGCTCGTCGGCGATGTCCATGTGCACCAGCGCGGCGTCGAGCCGCAGCGCCGGCATGGCCAGCAGCGTCTCGCGGCGGCCGTCGGCGTCGGCGTACGGCGAGGTCACCGTCTGCAGCTCGCCCTGCCAGAAGTCGGGCACCGACGAGCCGAGGCCCGCGCGGATCGGCGTGAACGGCAGGCGCGCGGCGGCGGCCTGCAGGCCGGCCTTGACCATGCCCTCGTCCATCTCGCGCGACTCGATCGAGCCCTCGGTGCGGGCCTTGGCGAACCACGGGTCGTAGAACGGCTTCGAGTCGAGCGAGACGAACCCGTAGTAGGCGCGCTTGACCTTGCCGGCCGAGATGAGCAGGCCGATGTCGGGCCCGAGGTAGCCGACCACGGTGAGGTCGGTGACGTCGGTGCGCAGCAGCGCGCGCACCAGGGCCAGCGGCTTGCGCCGGGAGCCCCAGCCGCCGATGCCGATCGTCATGCCGCTCTCGATGCCGGCGACGGCCTCGTCGAGCGACCGGCGCTTGTCGCGCATCTGTGCCATTTACTTCGCCCCTTCGTTGGGAGTGTTGGACTTGGGCTTGCCGGTGGCCACGAACGCGTCGCGGTGCTCATCGGCGACCCCGGCCAGGTTGAGCTCGTAGGTGTAGCGCTGCTCGAGCAGGTAGCTGCCCTTGACGTCCATCGGGTCGATGCCGTTGATCGCGGCCTTCGCGGCGCGGATGACGTTCGTGTCCTTGTCGGCGATCTTCTGCGCGATCGCGATGGCGGCGTCGTCGAGCTGCTCGCGGGGGACCACGTCGTAGACCGACCCGAAGTGGTGCAGCTGCTGTGCGGTGACGTTCTGCGCCGTGTAGTACAGCGTGCGCATCATGTGCTGGGGGACCAGGCGCGACAGGTGTGTGGCCGCGCCGAGCGCGCCGCGGTCCACCTCCGGCAGGCCGAAGACGGCGTCGTCCGAGGCGACGATCACGTCGGCGTTGCCCACCAGGCCCACGCCGCCGCCCACGCAGAAGCCGTTGACGGCGACGACCACCGGCACCTCGCAGTCGTACACCGCGGAGAACGCGGCGGCGCAGCCCCGGTTGGCGCCGATGAGCGCGTCGAAGCCCTCGGTGGCCTGCATCTCCTTGATGTCGACGCCGGCGTTGAACCCGCGGCCCTCGGCCCGCAGGATCACCACGTGCGTGTCGCGGTCGCGGCCGGCGGCGAGGATCGTCTCGGCCAGCTCGAACCACGCCGCGGACGGCAGCGCGTTCACAGGCGGGTAGTCGACGGTGACGGTGGTGATGCCGCCCCCGTTCGAGGTGGACGTGATGCCCATGTCTGCTTCCTAACGTCGGGATCGGAGGTGATTGCGATCGGGCGCCGGGTCTCCGCGGGCCGGTCACCGGCTCCGGGCTTAACAACCAAGCGATTGCTTGGTACGTTACCAGACGAGTCTTCCCCACTAAGGAGTGAATGCAGTGAGCGGTTTGGTTGACGGACGCATCGTCATCGTGACAGGCGCCGGCCGGGGCATCGGGCGCGAGCACGCGCTCGCCTTCGCCGCCGAGGGCGCGAAGGTGGTGGTCAACGACCTCGGTGCCGGGGCCGACGGGAGCGACGTCGGGGAGCACCCCGCCGAGCAGGTGGTGGCCGAGATCAAGGCCGCCGGCGGCGAGGCCGTCGTCAACGGCGACGACGTCGCCTCGTGGGAGGGCGCGCAGAACCTCGTCCAGACGGCGCTGGACGCCTTCGGCGGGCTCGACGTGCTGGTGAACAACGCGGGCTTCCTGCGCGACCGCATGCTGGTCTCGATGACCGAGCAGGAGTGGGACGCCGTCACCCGCGTGCACCTCAAGGGCCACTTCGCCCCGCTGCACCACGCCGCCGCCTACTGGCGTGCCGAGGCCAAGGCCGGCCGCCCGCGCCAGGCGCGCATCATCAACACCACCTCGGGTGCCGGGCTCATGGGCAGCGTGGGCCAGGGCAACTACGCCGCCGCCAAGGCCGGCATCGCCGAGATGACCATCCAGGCCGCCGCCGAGATGGGCGGCTACGGCATCACCGCCAACGCGATCGCCCCGGCGGCGCGCACCCGCATGACGCTGGGCGCGGGCGGCGAGATGGCCGAGGCCATGGCGGCCCCCGAGGACGGCTTCGACGCGATGGACCCCGCCAACATCTCGCCGCTGGTGGTGTGGCTGGGCAGCACCGAGTCGGGCGACGTGACCGGGCGCGTGTTCGAGGTCGAGGGCGGCAGCGTCACGGTGGCCGAGGGCTGGCGCCACGGGCCGAGCTGGGACAAGGGCGCCCGCATCGACCCCAAGGAGCTGGGGCCCGTCGTCGCCGACCTGCTGGGCAAGGCCGAGACGCCCACGCCGGTGTACGGCGCGCGCTGACGCCGCACACGCGTGGACGACCGCGGCCGGCGGCCCCGAGGGGGTCGCCGGCCGCGGTCGTCCACGGGCCGCCGCGCGCTAGCGGCCCAGCTTGGTGCGCACCACCAGGTTCACGCCGGGGAAGCAGGCGGCCAGCTCGCCGCGGCACTCCTTGATCGTGGACGTGCCGAAGCCCTGCCCGCGCCGATCGGGAGTGATCCACAGGCGCAGGTCCACCTCGCCGTGGTCGCCCAGCTCGCCCACGGCCAGGCCGACGCCCTCGCCGTCGGCGGCCGGATCCTCCACCACGAACCAGGCGGCCGTCTCGTCGTCGATGCGCTGCAGGCCGGCCTCGATGGCCTCGTCCACCTCGTCGGGCCGGTGCAGCGTGGAGCCGTCCTCGCGCGGCTCGGTGGCCCGGGCGCGGAAGAGGGAGACGTCGGGCTCGCGCCGGGCGAACGGGCGCAGGCGCACGTCGCGCTCGCCGGGGGCGATCCAGTTGAGGGCGCTGGTGACGTCCTCGAGCTCGGCGCGCATGCGGCGCAGGTCCTGCCGGTTCAGGCGCCAGAGCTGCAGGTTGAGGACGGCCTCGGCGTGCTCCTCGGGGATGCCGAGCAGCCGCTGCACGCCCCGGCGGGCGTCGTCGCGGTCGGTCGACTCGACGATGGCGTCGAGGACCTCGTGGCGCCGCTCGAGGGCGGAGACGAGGTTGTCCAGCAGGGCGCGGCGGTCGAGGGTCGGTTCGGGGGACGACATCGTGGTGGGGCTCCTTCGGGGCGGTGGTGGCCGGGTGCCGGGCCGTGCGGCCGCCGGGCGCGGCCGGGGGGCGGCCCCGGGCCGATGCCGCCCAGTCTAGCGGCGGGGGCGTCCGGGCACGCCCGACCCGGACGCCCGCCCGGCCGGGAATGCGGAAGCGGCCCCCCCGCGGGGCCGCGGGGGCGGCGGGGGGGGCCGGGGGCGCCCCTGCGCGCCAGTGTCAGGGCCGCGGCCCCCGC
>CAZDSL010000072.1:0-10564 GCA_964507655.1 uncultured Mycobacteriaceae bacterium
GCCTCCGCCCGCGCACCGGGCCCGCGCACCGGCTCCGGGCAACCCCCCCTGCGCACCCGCACCCCCGCCCCACACCTTCACGCACCCCCGTCCGGGACGCCGCGGCGGCGGGCCGCTAGCGTTCGGATGGCGCCGCGCACGGCGGCGCCGTCCACGCCGCGCACGCCGGCGCCGTCCACGCCGCGAGGAGGCCACGGTGGCAGAGTCCACGCACCCGTTCGACAGTTCCCTGGAGCTCGCCGACGCCGGGGACGGCACGCTCACCGGCGCGACGTCGCCCGCCTACGCCAACATGGTGGGCCCGTTCGGCGGCGACACGGCCGCGGTGCTGCTGCGGGCCGCGCAGATCCATCCGGAGCGGATCGGCGAGCCGGTGGCGCTGACGGTGAACTTCGCGGGCCCGGTGGCCGACGGCGACTTCACCGTCGAGGCCCGGCCGGTGCGCACCAACCGCTCCACCCAGCACTGGGCGATCGAGCTGCGCCAGGGCGGTGCCGTGGCCACCACCGCCACCGCCGTGTTCGCGGTGCGCCGCCCGACCTGGGAGGGCACCGAGGCGCGCATGCCGGAGGCCCCCGCCCCGGACGACGTGCCGGTGCGCGGCATGCCGCCGTTCGTGGAGTGGGCCAAGAACTACGAGCTGCGCTGGGTGGAGGGCGGCATCCCGGAGATGCCCGGACCCGACGCGCCGCCCACCCCGAGCGACGACTCGACCACCACCATGTGGGTGCGCGACAGCCCGCCGCGCCCGCTGGACTTCTGCTCGCTCACGGCGATCTGCGACAGCTTCTACCCGCGCGTGTTCCTGCGCCGCGGCGCCCCCGTGCCGGCCGGCACGGTCACCCTGACGGTGTACTTCCACGCCGACGGTGAGGCGCTGGCGCGCCAGGGGAGCGACCCGGTGCTGGGCACAGCCTCCTCGAAGGCGTTCGGCAAGGGGTACTTCGACCAGGTGGCGGAGGTGTGGGGCGGCGACGGCACGCTCCTGGCCACCTCGCACCAGCTGGTGTACTTCAAGGGGTGACGGCCTCGCCGAGCACCGCGTGCAGGAACCGGCGGGTGCGCTCCTCGGCCGGATCGTTGAAGATCTTCTCCGGCGTGCCCTCCTCGACGATCCGGCCGCCGTCGAACATCAGCACGCGGTGCGACACGTCGCGGGCGAAGCGCATCTCATGGGTGACGATGAGCATGGTGATGTCGGTGGTGCGGGCCACCTCGCGCAGCACGTCGAGCACGTCGGTGACCGTCTCCGGGTCGAGCGCGGACGTGACCTCGTCGAGCAGCAGCACCTCGGGTTCCATCGCCAGCGCGCGCGCGATGGCGACCCGCTGCTGCTGACCGCCCGACAGGCGCGAGGGATGCTCGCCGGCCTTGTCGGCCAGGCCGACCATGTCGAGCAGCCCCATCGCCCTGTCGCGCGCCTCCTGCTTGCCGAGCCCCAGCACGCGCACGGGCGCCTCGGTGATGTTCTCGATGACCGTCATGTTGGGGAACAGGTTGAAGTGCTGGAACACCATGCCGATGCGCCGCCGCCGGCGCCGCAGGTGCTTTTCCGGGGCCGGCACCCACTTGCCGTGGCGCCGCACGTGGGTCAGCGGTTCGTCGCCCACCCAGATCATGCCGTCGGTGACCTTCTCGAGCGTCATGAGCAGGCGCAGGATCGTCGTCTTGCCCGAGCCGGACGGGCCGATCAGCGTGACCCTGTCGCCTCGGCGGACGGTGAAGTCGAGGTGGTCGAGAACGGTGTGGTCGCCGAATCGCTTGACCACCTTCTCGAAGCGGATCATCGGCTGCTCGCCGCCGGAACCGACGGCGGAGCCCCGGGCACCCGCTGAATCCGGGGAACCCGCAGCGGCCGGGGAACCGGCGGCGTCCGGGGCGGGGGTGGCGTCAGGCTCGGGCAAGGCGTGCCTCCAGGCGGCGGATGAGCAGGGACGTGGGGTAGCTGGCGGCGAGGAAGATCAGGCCCGCCAGCGTGAAGGCCTCCATGTACCGGAAGTTGTCGCTGCCGTAGATCTGCGCGGCGCGGACCATCTCGCCCACGGTGATCACCGACAGGAACGGCGTGTCTTTGAACATGGCGACGATGTTGTTGCCGAGCGCGGGCACCACGCGCCGCAGCGCCTGCGGCAGGATCACGGCCCGCCAGGTGCGGCTGCGCGGCAGCGACAGCGCTGTGCACGCCTCCCACTGGTGCACGGGCACGGCGTCGATGCCCGCACGGAAGGCCTCGGACTGGTAGGTGGCGTAGTGCACGCCGATGACGATGATGCCGATGTACAGCGGCTGCAGCCCGGGCAGGCCCACATAGACGGCCGTCAGCTGCACCACCAGCGGCGTGGACCGGATGAACGTGAACACGAAGCCGAGCGGCCAGGTGACGGGGCGGAAGCCCGTCTGCTGGATCACCGCGACGAGCAGGCCGAGGACGATCGCGACGGCCGAGCCGATCACCGTCACCAGCAGCGTGGTCTCGAAACCCTTGAGCAGTACGGGGAGGACGTCTTTGGTGGTCTCCCAGCTCCAGTCGACGTTCACGAGGCCGCCTCCCCGGCCGCGCCGGCGGGCACCGCGGGGCCGCCCTCGGCGGACGAGCGCAGCCGGCGCGGATCCCAGCGCGACGTCTCGGCCAGGCCCAGGCGGCGCTTGGCCAGGTACTCGACGAGCCGCATGAGCCCGGTGATGGCGTACGCGATGATGAAGTAGAGGATCAGCACGATGCCGTAGGCCAGCGCCGTGTTGCCGGTGGCGTTGCGCAGGATCTGCCCCTGGAAGTTGAGGTCGACCAGCGTGATGGCCGACGCGATGGCCGAGCCCTTGAGCAGCTGGATGATGAGCACCGACATGGGCGGGATCATCTGCACCCACGCCTGGGGCAGCACCACGCGGCGGAAGCGGTCGACCGGCGAGAAGCCCAGCGCCACGGCGGCCTCGCGCTGTGGCGCCGGCACCGCGGCCAGCGCCCCGCGCACCACCTCGGCGCCGTACGCGCCGTAGTTGAGCCCCAGCGCGAGGATGCCGCACAGCATCGGCGAGATCTGCACCCCCAGCTGCGGGAGCACGAAGAACAGCCAGAACATCTGCACCACGAGCGAGGTGCCGCGGAAGAACTCGACGAACACGCGCGCCACGCCCCGCACGGCCACCGACGGCACCGACGCCGCCGCCCCGAGCGCGAACGCCAGGACGAACATGAGCGCGGTGCCGCCGGCGGTCAGCGCGAGGGTGACGAGCAGGCCGTGCTGGAAGTCGGGCAGATGGTCGAGAACGGCCTGGAGCTGGTCGCCCATGATGTCAGGGGAGCTCCCCGTCGCAGAACTGCTGCGTGGTCCAGGACGGGTCGGGCATCTCGGCCTCGCTGAAGCCGAACTTGCTCACCAGCGACAGGTAGCGGTCCTTGTCGGTGACGATCTCGCGCACCTTCTCGTTGAAGGCGTCCACCAGGTCGGAATCCTCCTTGCGGAAGGTGGCGGCGCCGCCGCTGATCTGGGGGACACCGTCGATGACCTGCACGAACGACGGGGTGACGTCGACGGGCGCGTCGGGCTGCTGCTTCTTCATGTAGTGCAGCGTGACGCCGGTGAGCGCGAGCGCGTCGACGCGGCCGGCGGTGACCGCGTCCATGCCGTCCTGGGCGGTGTCGACGGTGGTCTTGCTGATGCCGAGCGAGTCGCAGTAGCCGCCCTCGAGCGCGCCGCCCATGACGGCCACGGTGGCGCCCTTGGCCGCGGCGTCGTCGAGGTTCATCAGGCCCATCGGGTTGCCGGCCGGCGTCATGAGCGCGGTGGTGTAGCGGAAGGTGGGCGTGGAGAACGCCACCTCCTGGCAGCGCTTGGGCAGGATGGACATGTCGGCGCTGACGGCGTCGAACCTGCCGGCCTTGAGCCCGGGGATGAGGCCGCCGAAGTCGACGAGGACGCCGTCGACCTGATCGATGCCCAGCTCCTTGTAGGCGGCGCCGTCGATGGCGATGGCGGCGCCGGTGACCTTGTCGCCCTCCTTGAAGCTGTGCGGGCGCTCGCCGGCATAGCCGACGGTGATCTTGCCGGCGTCCTGGGCCTTCTTGAGCGTGTCGCCCGAGCCGGACGAGCTGCAGCCCGCGAGGGTGAATCCGGTGCCGGCCAGCAGTCCGGCCGCGCCGACTCCGGCGAGGAATCCGCGCCGGCTGAACCCTGCGGAGAGCGGGCTCTGCGGCCCGCGCCGCGTGGCGCCGGGCGCCGGGGACGATGACGTTCTGCTCATGGTCGTGCTCCTCGCCGTGGCGTCCATGGAGGGGGCCACTCGTCGGTTGCCTCAGTGCATTCGGTCCGGTGCGACCATATAGGCAATCGATGCCGGGTGTGATCCGCACCCCACCGCGCGTGTCAGGAGAGATTCGATTGTGACCGGGCGTTCGAGCACGCGGGCAGGTCGTCCGGCCCGGTGGCCGGGCGCGCCGGATGCACGTCGACGCGGCGCACGGAGGAGGGGCCCGGGCGGGGGATGAGCAGGGCGATCAGCGCCGCCGCGCCGGCGGCCACTGCCGCGGAGAGGTAGGCGGCGCGGAAGGCCCCGGGCCCGGGCAGCGCGGCGAGCGCCGGGCCGGGCGCCCCGCCGCCGGCGACATCGGCGGCGGTCACCGTGAGCGTGGTGAGCAGCGCCGCGACCACGGCGCTGGAGGTGGAGGTGCCGATCGACCGCAGCAGGGAGTTCAGCCCGTTCGCCGCGGCGGTCTCGGTGCGCGGCACCGAGTCCATGATGAGCATCGGCATCGACGCGTAGGTGATCGCGGTGCCGATGCTCACGAACAGCGCGCCGAGCACGATGAAGGCCACCGAGCCGTCGAGCTGCGTGCGCGCCGCGTACGCGGCCGCCATCACGAGCGCCCCCGCCAGCAGCGTCGTGCGCGGCCCCCGCCGGTTGGTGATGGCCGCCGACAGCGGCGAGAACAGGGCCATCGCCAGCCCGCCGGGGATCATCGCGAAGCCGGCCGCCATCACCGACAGGCCGAAGCCGTGCGTGAGCTCCGACGGGAGCTGCAGCTGCTGGGTGGTGAGCAGCATGTTCGCGTACATCGCGAAGCCCACGAGGGCCGAGGCCACGTTGGTGAGCAGCACCGGCCGGCGCGCCGCGGTGCGCAGGTCGACCAGCGGCGAGCGGACGCGCCGCTCCACGGGGAGCCAGAGTCCCAGCGCGGCCGCGGCGCCGGCGAACAGGCCGAGCGTGGCGGGCGAGGACCAGCCCCACGCGCCGCCCTTGGTGAGGGCCATGAGCAGGCAGGTGAGCGCGGCCGAGAGCAGCAGCGCGCCGGCCCAGTCGAAGCGGCCCCCGGTGCGGATGGGCGACTCGGGCACCAGGGCGGCCACGGCGGCGAGCATCACCGCGCCGAACGCGGCGGGCACCCAGAACACGCCCTGCCAGCCCACCGCGGTGTCGATCACCCCGGCGAGGGGCAGCGCGAGCGCGCTGCCGATGCCCAGGGTGGCGCTCATCAGCGCGGTGGCGCCCGCGACCTTGCCGGGGGGAAGGTGGTCGCGCATCAGCGAGATGCCCACCGGGATCAGCGCGATGGCGAAGCCCTGCAGGCCGCGGCCCACCACCGCCGAGGCGAACGACCCCGCCAGGGCCGGCAGCGCCGAGCCGGCCACCATGAGCGTGAGCGAGACCAGCAGCATCCGCTTCTTGCCCACCATGTCGGCCAGCCGCGAGATCAGGGGCGTGCCCACGGCGGCGGTGAGCAGGGTGATGGTGATCAGCCACGACGCGTCGTCGGCGCGCACCCCGAAGATGCGCGGGAACTCCGGCAGCACGGGCACGACCATCGTCTGCAGCAGCGACACGCAGGTGCCGGTGAGGCACAGGATCGCGGTGATGAGCGGCGCGCGGGCCGTGCGGGGGGCACCCGCCCGCGCCGTCACCGGAAGACCAGCAGCGGGATCTCGCGCTCCACCGCGGTGAGCGACCCGTGATGGCCGATCAGGCGCGACTGCAGCGGCTCGTGGCCGCGGCGCAGGAGCGCCCCGGCGCCGGTGGCGACGGCGAGGACGTCGCCGATGCGGGCGTGCGCCTCCGCGGTGACGGTGGGCCCGAACCATCCCCGGGCGACGGCGTCGTCGCGGGTGAGGACGTGGAAGCCGCGCGGGCCGAGCACGGCGCTCCAGCGGGCGTGCACGTCGGCCGCCGCGCCGGGCTCGGTGTACACGTGGCGGGCGCGCGGCTCGCCGCCGATCACGGCGACGCCCTCGGCGAGCCCGGCCACCGCGGGGTCGTCGGCGTCGTCGAGGTCGACGGGGTCGGCGATGCCCAGCATGCCGTGGTCGGCGGTGACGATGAGCGCGGCGCCGGGCGGCAGGCGGCGGGCGATGCCGGCGGCGAGGCCGTCGACGTGGGCGAGCTCGCCGGCCCACGATTCCGAGCCGGGCCCGCGCACGTGGCCGGTGAGGTCGAGGTCGCCGTGGTAGGCGTAGACGAGGGAGCGGTCGCCGGCGGCGAGGGCCGCGGCGGCGCGGGCGCCGAGGTCGCCCAGCGAGAACGACGCGTCGAAGCCGCCCCCGCGCAGGCTCGCGCGGGTGAGCCCCGATTTCTCCTGGTAGCCGGCGGCCACCCGGGTCACCGCCACGCCGTCGGCGGCCGCCTGCTCGAACACGGTGGGGCCCGGCTGCGCCTGCTCCGGCGGCAGCGCCTCGAGCAGGTCGACGTGCGGCCCGGGCCCGTGCAGCCGCCACCGCAGCGGGTTCATCGCCCTGTCGAAGCCGGGCACGCGCATCAGGTAGCCCACCATGGCGTGCTCGCCGGGCGGGCGGCCCGTGCCGAGCGAGCTGAGGCTGACCGCCGTGGTGGAGGGGAAGCCGGTGCCCAGGACGGGCATCCCGGGCGCGCCGCGGTGGCGCGCCGTGAGGAACGGCGCGGCGTCGGCGCGCGCCGCGAGCTGGCGGGCGCCGAGGCCGTCGACCAGCAGGACGCACACGCGGCGCACCGGTTCGGGGCCGAGCAGGCCGCGCAGGCCGATGGCGTCGCGGTGGCCGGGGACGCCGAGCACGTCGAGGACGGAGGGCAGGAGTTCGGCGATGGTGCCGGTGCCGTACGCGGGTGGGGCGAACGTCTCGCCGGGCGGGCCGGGATCCGGCCGATCGTGCGGGGGAGGGGGTGTGACCGTCGCCATCACCTGAGACTATCCGCGGCCCGCCGGCGTCGTATCCTCGGCGCATGACGGGAGTCTCGCGACACGCACCGGCCGCGGCGGACGGCGCCGCCGATCCGGCCGCGGGCACGCTGCGCGACCGGCAGAAGGCCGACCGCCGCCAGCGGCTGCTGGCCGCGGCCGCCCGGCTGTTCGCCGAACGCGGCTACGGCGGGGTGTCGATGCGCGACCTCGGCGCCGCCGCCGACGTGAGCGGGCCCGCCGTGTACCGGCACTTCGCCAGCAAGCAGGACGTGCTGGTGGAGCTGCTCGTGGGCATCAGCGAGCGGCTGCTCGCCGACGGGCGTGCGCAGGCGTCCGCGGCGGGCGGCCCGCAGGAGGCCCTCGAGCGCCTGGTGGCGGCGCACTCGCGCTTCGCGGTGGCCGATCAGGACCTCATCCGCATCCAGGACCGGAGCCTGGCCGTGCTCGAACCCGCGGCCCGCCACCGCGTGCGACGCCTGCAGCGCGAGTACGTCGAGATCTGGGTGTCGGTGCTGTGCGCCCTCGACGGCTCCCTCTCCGCGGAGGAGGCCCGGTTCCGTGCGCATGCGGCGTTCGGCCTGATGAACTCCACGCCCCACGCGCCGCCGGTGGAAGCTGTGGGCCGCGGGCGCGCCGAGCGGCTGCTCGCCGCGATGGCGCTCGCGGGCCTGCGGGCCCCGTGCGGCGCGCTCGGCGACGTAGAGTGATCCTGGACACACCGCGCGGCCGCTGCTAGCGTCGGTTATCGATCGTTAACCCACATTCCCGGGCCGGCCCGCGGCTCCGGCGGCGCGGTCCTCCTCGCCGGGCCCGGCGTCCGCGCATCGCCGCGGCATCCCCGGCCCGGCCCCGCGCGACGGAAAGCGGAGTGCACCATGGTCGATGCCGGTTCCGGCAGGTCCCCCCAGCCCGAGCAGTCCTACGCCCGCGGCCCCGCCGAGCCGCCCCTGATCGAGCAGACCATCGGCGCGAACCTGGCCGCCACCGTCGCGCGGTTCCCCGAGCGCGAGGCGCTGGTGGACTGCGCCGCGGGGCTGCGGTGGACCTACCGCGAGCTGCACGCGGCCGTGCGGCGGCTGGCGTCGGGCCTGCTGCGGCAGGGGATCGGCGCGGGCGACAGCGTCGGCATCTGGGCGCCCAACCGGTGGGAGTGGGTGATCGTGCAGTTCGCCACCGCCGAGATCGGCGCGATCCTGGTGAACATCAACCCGGCCTACCGCGTGCACGAGCTCGAGTACGCGCTGAACCAGTCGGGGATCGCCGCGGTGTTCGCGGCGGAGGGCTTCAAGACGTCCGACTATCGCGCGATGCTCGAGGAGACGGCGCCGCGCTGCCCGGCGCTGCGCGAGGTGGTGTACCTGGGCTCGCCGCGCTGGGCGGAGCTGGCGGACGGGCCGGTGGACGAGGCGGCCGTGGACGCCGCCGCCGCGGCGCTGGACCCGGGCGACGCCATCAACATCCAGTACACCTCCGGCACCACCGGGCGGCCCAAGGGCGCCACGCTGAGCCACCGGAACATCCTGGGCAACGGCTACATGGTGGGCGAGCTGATCGACTACACCGAGGCCGACCGGATCTGCATCCCGGTGCCCTTCTACCACTGCTTCGGCATGGTGATGGGCAACCTCGCGGCCACCAGCCACGGCGCCGCCATGGTCATCCCGGCGCCCGGATTCGATCCCGCCGCGACGCTGCAGGCGGTGCAGGACGAGAAGTGCACCAGCCTCTACGGGGTGCCGACGATGTTCATCGCGGAGCTCGGCCTGGAGGATTTCGGCGAATACGACCTGTCCAGCCTGCGCACCGGCATCATGGCCGGTTCCACCTGCCCGGAGGAGGTCATGCGCAAGGTCATCGACCGGATGCACATGGAGGACGTGTCCATCTGCTACGGGATGACCGAGACGTCCCCGGTGACGACGCAGACCCGCACCTCCGACTCGCTGGACCTGCGGGTGGGCACCGTCGGGCGTGTGGGACCGCACGTCGAGGTCAAGGTGGTCGACCCGGTGGACGGGCGCACGCTGCCGCGCGGGGAGCAGGGGGAGTTCTGCGCCCGCGGGTACGCGGTGATGAGCGGGTACTGGGAGGACCCGGAGAAGACCGCCGCGGCGATCGACCGCGACGGATGGATGCACTCGGGCGACCTCGCCGGCATGGACGACGACGGCTACCTGCGCATCACCGGCCGCATCAAGGACATGGTGATCCGCGGCGGCGAGAACATCTACCCGCGCGAGATCGAGGAGTTCCTCTACACGCACCCCGACATCGTCGACGCCCAGGTGATCGGCGTGCCCGACGAGCGGTACGGCGAGGAGCTGATGGTGTGGGCGAAGCTGCGGCCGGGGGCGCCGGCGCTGACGATCGAGTCGCTGCGCGAGTTCTGCTCGGGCCGGCTCGCCCACTTCAAGATCCCCCGCTACCTGCACCTGGTGGACGAGTTCCCCATGACGGTGACGGGGAAGATCCGCAAGGTCGAGATGCGCGCGCGGTCGGTGGAGCTGCTGTCCGGGCGCTGACCGGTGCGCCCCGCGCGGGCCGGACCCTGGACACGGCGCGGGCGGGGCGTTACCGTCATGTCAGTTACAGATCGTTAACTGAACCGGATGCGGACAGGCGGCGGCATGGATGACGACGACGGCGGGGCCCGCGGCGGTGCGGGCCCCCGGGCAGAGCACGAGCGGCTGGTGGCCGAGCTGCGCGAGCGGCTCGCACGCGCGGCGCTGGGGGGAGGGGAGCGCGCCCGCGAGCGGCACGTGGCGCGGGGCAAGCTGCTGCCGCGCGAGCGGGTCGAGCGGCTGCTCGACCCGGGCTCGCCGTTCCTGGAGCTCTCGCCGCTGGCGGCGGGCGGGATGTACGACGACGAGTGCCCGGGCGCGGGCGTGATCACCGGGGTGGGCCGGGTGGCGGGCCGCGAGTGCGTGGTGGTCGCCAACGACGCCACCGTCAAGGGCGGCACGTACTACCCGATGACGGTGAAGAAGCATCTGCGCGCGCAGGAGGTGGCGCTGCAGAACGCCCTCCCGTGCCTCTACCTGGTGGACTCCGGCGGCGCGTTCCTGCCGCGGCAGGACGAGGTCTTCCCCGACCGCGACCACTTCGGCCGCATCTTCTACAACCAGGCGACGATGAGCGCCCGCGGCATCCCGCAGGTCGCGGCGGTGATGGGCTCGTGCACCGCGGGCGGGGCCTACGTGCCCGCCATGAGCGACGAGGCGGTGATCGTGCGCGGGCAGGGCACGATCTTCCTGGGCGGCCCGCCGCTGGTGAAGGCCGCCACCGGCGAGGTGGTGACCGCCGAGGAGCTCGGCGGGGGCGAGCTGCACTCGAAGACGTCCGGCGTCACCGACCACCTGGCCGAGGACGACGAGGACGCGCTCGCCGTCGTGCGCCGCATCGCCGGCACCTTCGGCCCGC
>CAZDSL010000073.1:0-2879 GCA_964507655.1 uncultured Mycobacteriaceae bacterium
CGCAGGGCTCCGCGGGGCAGGACTCGCAGGCGCAGGATCCCCCGGCGCAGGGCTCCCCGGCGGCGGACGCTGCCGCGCCGGCCGCGGATTCGGCCGACGCCGGGGCGCAGGCCGCCGACACCGGCGAGATCACCGCGTGGCAGCCGTCGTCGCCGCTGCCCGCCGACTACGCCGTGACCACCCCGAACCCCACGATCGACCAGCTCAACGGCATCGTCTACTCGCTCATCGCCATGCCCTCGGACGACGCCGCCAAGGCGCGCAACCTGGAGGCGGGCGCGGCGGGCACCGTGGTGCCGAACACGGTTTACAACCTGGGCATCTTCCGGGCGCCGCGCGGGTGGTTCCGGCTCACCGGCCCCGTGCAGCCGCAGGACGGCCGCATCACCGTGCAGCTGCACACGTTCTCGGCGGGCATGCCGGGCGTCGACATGCCGGTCGACTTCGTCTACCAGGGCGGCAACTGGAAGCTCTCCTCGTCGTCGCTCTGCGCGGGCGTCAAGGCCGTGGGCCTGCCCATCTACTGCAATGCGTGAGGGGGAGGCCGCGTGATCGTCGCCGACGCCGTCGCCAAGTCCTTCGGCCGTCGCGGGCGCCGCGCCGTGCCGCTGGCCGGCGTCAGCCACACCTTCGCCGACGGACAGCTCACCTACCTGCTGGGCCTCAACGGCACCGGCAAGTCGACGCTGCTGCGGTGCCTGGGCGGGGTGCTCGCGCCCGACTCCGGCCGGGTCACCGTGGACGGCCTCACGCTCGCGCGCACGCCCGCGCCGGCCCGGCACCTTGGCCTGTTCCTCGACGCCGACGGCTTCCACCCCGGCCACACAGGACGCCGGCACCTGCGCTGGCTCGCCGCCTGCGCGGGCGCGCCGGAGCGCAGCGTCGAGACGCTGCTGCAGCGCAGCGGGCTCGCCGCCGTCGCCGAGCGGCCCGTCTCCGGGTACTCGCTGGGCATGCGCCAGCGGCTGGGCATCGCGTCAGCGATGGTGGGCAATCCGCGCAACATCGTGCTCGACGAGCCGATGAACGGGCTCGACGTGGCCGGGGCCCTGTGGCTGCGGGGGCTGCTGCGCGAGTGGGCCGACGAGGGCCGCTGCGTGGTGGTGGCCTCGCACGGGCTGGCCGAGGTGGAGCGCACGGCGGACGCGGTGCTGATACTGGACGGCGGCCGGATCGTCGCGTGCGGCACGGTCGACGAGGTGCGCGGCGGGCACGCGAGCCTGGAGGACGCCTTCACCGGCCACGTGCCGCGGGCGGCCGGGCGCGGCCCGCGGGTGGGGGCCACGGCGTGACGGCGCAGACGATGGCGCCGCGGCCCGCCCGTGCGTCACGGAACGCACCGGCGCAGCCGCTGACGGTGCTCGCGCGGTCGGTGCGGGCGGAGGCGGTGCGGCTGGGAGGCGCGCGCGGGCTGCTGCTACGCGTGGTGGTGCCCCTGGGCCTGCTGCTGCCGGCGGTGATCACCCTGGCCGTCGCCGCGGTGGCCGAGCGCATGAACTCCACGGGCGGCCTGCTGCACGTGCGGCAGGTGGAGACCACCAACGCCATCTACTGGCTGGTGTACCTGGGCGTGACGGTGCTCGCCGTGGCGGCGGCGTATGCGCAGGCCACGGCGGGACGCGGGCCGGCGGCGGAGGTCGCCCGTCACGCGGCGCCGCGGCCGCTCACCGGCATGCTCGCCCGCTGGATCCTGCTGGGCGCCATCGCCGCGGCGGGCATGGCGCTCACGGCGTTCCTGCTGCTGGTGGCGCTGCCGGCGCTGTTCCCGAACGTGTACGGGCAGGTGGACGTGGCCTCGGCGGCGGGCGCGCGCTTCGTGTGGGCGCTGCCGCTGTACGCCGCGCTGGCGGTGGGCCTGGGCGTGGGCGTGGGCGCGCTGGTGCCCCGCCCCGCGGCGGCGGTGGCGGCGCTGACGCTGTGGTCGCTGCTCATCGAGAACGCCGTGATGCTGCTGCCGCGCGGCGGCGACCTGATCGGCTGGATGCCGTTTCTCAACGGCATCTACGCGGCGGGCCAGGACATCGCGCTGGCGCCCGCATGGGGCCGCGACGGCGCGCTCGGCTACGTGGCCGGGGTGACGGTGGTGGTGATCGCGCTGGGGTGGGCGCGGCTGCGGCGGCGCTGATCACGACGAGCAGGCCCGCGACGAGCAGGCCCGCGCTTACAGCCAGTGCACCAGTGCGAGCACGAACAGCGCCAGCGTGAGCAGGCCGATCGCGGCCCGCAGCGCCGCGGCCGACGTGCCGCCCCTGGCCACCTGGGCGTGCACGAGCGGGTCGTCCGTGCCGGCGGCCCGGTGCCGCAGCCGCGACATGGCGATCGCCTGCGCGATGCCCCAGGCCAGCGCGGCCACCAGCGCCGCGGCGACCACCGTGATCGCGGTGCTCATGCCCGTCCACGGCGCGGTGCCCAGCAGGACGGCGCCGACGACGAGCCCGACGACGAGGTCGATGGTGGCGAAGACGCCGTACGCGCGGCCGAAGGCCTTGAAGAACGTGACGCGGGCCAGCGGATCGAGCGTGGCGGCGCTGATGCGGGCCGCGAAGATCACCGTGACCATGCCGCCGATCCACAGGCACGCGGCGAGGATCAGGATGCCGAACAGGGTGCTCTGCGCCCCGGGGGACAGGCTGGTCATCGGGCTCCCTTCCGCGGTGTCAGAACCGGTCTACCACCGGCGCGAGCACCGGCGGAAGGCGGCCGGGATTGTTACGGTCGGCGGCATGGGCACTGGGAAGACGATCACGGGTGCACGGACGGCCGCCGTGCTGGCCGCGGCGGCCGTCGCGCTGGCGGCCGCGGGCTGCTCGTCGGGCGACGACGCCGCCTCGCCGCCGGAGACCGCCCCCACGGGCACGGCCCAGCAGGGCACGGCGCAG
>CAZDSL010000073.1:2979-10536 GCA_964507655.1 uncultured Mycobacteriaceae bacterium
CCGCCCCGGCCACGCCCCCGCCGGGCGGCGCCGCGGCCGTGCACGCGCTGACGCTGAACGGGCAGCCGCTGGGCACCGGCTTCCCCGATGTGCGGTGCGAGCACGAGCGCGACGAGGGCCACCCGCAGATCGAGCTGGAGGCGCAGGACCGGGCCGCCGGCACGGAGCTGCAGGTGGAGATCGTGCTGTCGGACCCGCCGCAGCTCGACGACTTCCAGTGGGAGCAGGGCCGCGACGAGTGGGAGGCCACCGACGCCGACCGGGCGGCGGCCACCATCACGGTGGACGGCACGCGCTATTCCGTGGCGGGCCCGGTGACGCACGACGACACCGGCGAGGCCGGGCGCCTCGAGGCGGAGTTCACCTGCCCGTAGCGCCGTCGGTGCCGGCGGCTCAGGCCGGCCCGATGCGCAGCATCCGCCCCATCGTGGCCTGCCACATGACGCCGCGGCCGCCGTCGCCCGCCGCGGGCGCGATCGTGCCGGTGAGCTCCATCGGCTCGTCGATCGGGGCCTCGCCCACGTACGTGCGCACCGCCTCGTCGCCGGTGTCGGCGTCGATCGCGCTGTAGTACACGGGGCCCGTCTTCTGCAGGACGCCGCCGGCGAACGCGTCGGCCACGGAACCGGTGGGCGCCGCGGCGGACCCGCCGGGCAGGGTGGGCGCGTCGGCGTAGGCCAGCGTGTGGATCATGCGGTCGCCGGTGGTGGCCTTCGGCAGCGTCGCGGTGCGCGAGGTGGACGTCCACTGGCGGGTGCAGGTGGAGCCGTCGGTGACGATGGAGGTCATGCCGCCGCGGTAGGGCGCCTGCGCGGGCACGGCCGGCCCGTCGACGGCCATCGGCATGTACTGGAACCCGTAGGTGTTGGCGATGATGAGCGACCAGCGCGTGCCGTCCGGTGACGCGAGCGCGATGGGCGAGTTCTCCGACTGCGCGGGCCCGTCGATGAGGCGCCCGTCCGGCGCGGCGGTGTCGGGATGCTCCGTGGTGGCGAAGGCGGGCATCGCGCAGCGCACGTCGCCGGTGGCGCGGTCGAGCACGAACAGCGTCGACTGGTCGGCGGCGTCGAGGTAGGCGACGTAGTCGTCGTGGTGCGGCCCGAAGTACGTGGGCGTGGAGCCGGAGCCGAAGGAGAGCATGCCCGGGTGGCGGGCGGCGCCGCGGTCGTAGGCGCGCCGCCACAGCGTGCGCGGCTGCCCGTCGGCGCCCTGCTCCACCTCGTAGAGGGCATGGGTGGTCATCACGGACGCGCCGCCGGGGCGCACCGTGATGCCGTTGGAGACGTGCTCCACCGCGGGGACGCCCGCGTCGGCGGGCAGGTCGAGCACGCGCGCCGACGACGGGTCGCCGGGCACCACCGTGCCGACCTTGGCGTTGACGGTGTCGAACCACAGGCGCCCGTCGGTGCCGGGCGCGAGGCCCGTGACGTGGTCGTCGGCGCCGAGGAGCGGGCCGAGCCGCGCCAGGACGTCGTCGGTCATGCGCCACGCCCCCGAGGCGTCGCGCGCGTGCCCCACGGCGTGGACGACGCCGTCGCCGTCGGCCACCACCACGCGGTCGTGGTCGTCGAGATAGCCGTACACGCCGCCGAGCAGCGCGCCCTTGGCCAGCTGCAGCCGGGCCAGCGGCGCGGCGGTGGCCGGGTCGAACAGCACCACGGTGGGCGGCGCGAACGCGAGCGGATCGGTGCCCACATAGGCCGTGCACAGCGCCACGGGCATGCCGTCGGAGCCGACGAACACCGACGAGCAGGCGCCGCCCGGGACCGACGCGCGCACGGGGGTGTCGGCGCCCGGGCCCCGGCCGGGCACCGTGTCGGTGGAGTAGATGTCGCCGTGCACGGTGGCGGTGCCGAGCGGGCCGAGGCCGGGCGTGCCGGGGACGGCGCCCGCCGGCGCGGCGGACAGGGACGCGGCCGCGGCGGCCGTCAGTGCCGCGGCGGCAGCGCGCGCGGCGGTGGTTGCTCGTCTCATGGTCGCCTCCTGGTGCTGCGGTGGGGGGAGCGGGCGCGTGCGGGCGGCCGGCTCACGGCGCGACGGCGCCCAGCCCGTCGAAGCCGTAGCGCGGGTAGGTGCCGATCACGGCCACCTCGAACAGGCCCTCGCCGTCCGCGGTGCGCCCGTCCTCGGTGAGCGTGAAGCGGGCGAGGTTGTCGACGGGGCACAGCATGCGCTCCCAGCTCTCGATGGAGCCGACGGTGCGGCGCACCTGCTGCACCGTGAGCGGCCCCTGCCACATGCCGTGGCGCCAGTCCTGTTCGAGCCCGTAGCCCGTGCCCACGCCGATGTGGTTGGGCAGCACCGGGGTGCACTCCACGCGCAGCGCCTCGACCAGGCCGCCGCCGGGCGCGGGCCGGTGGAAGGTGAGCGTGGCGCGGGAGACCTCGCGCCCGCCCGAGTGGAACTCCAGCGCGTGCTCGGGCCGGCCCAGGGGCTCGGGCGGGCGGTCGGGGTCGGACCACACGCGGGTGGCGTCCTCGACGATGCGGCGGCCCGCGGCGTCCTCCTGCATGATCGTGATGATCGCGAAGCCGTCGAACCGCATCACGGCGTAGATCCAGAAGAAGCACGCGCCCTCCGACTCTGCGGGGGCGGCGCGCCGGCCCGGCGGCTCGGGCTCGCCCACCGGCCGCACGCCCCAGGAGCGGTCGCGGTTGCCGCCCCACTGCGCGTCGGTGACGGGGATCGTCTCGCCGTCGACGGTGATCGTGCCCCGCCAGGTGCCCGTCTGCACGAACCGCTGGGTGTCGAAGGTGACGCGCCCCAGCTGGCGGTCGAAGTGCCGCGCCTCGAGCTGCGCCGGGGCGTCGGCGGTGAAGGTGAGGTCGAACGACAACGCCGGCGCGTCCTCGTGCGGCTCGAGCACCGCCCGCAGCGTGCGCAGCCCCTCGACCACCTCGATGCGCAGCGGGCCGACGGCGGTGTCCATGCGGTCGTCGCCCAGCTCCTTCGAGGCGCGGACGACGAGGTGGTCGTCGCCGCGGCGCAGCACCGCGAACGCGTCGGCGGTGCCGAGGTTGGGGTACTGCCCGAGCCCGATGATGAGGAACAGCGGCGCGTGATCGCCGTCCAGGCGCGGGTGGCAGTTGAAGTAGTAGCGGTCGTAGAAGTTGCGGTCGGATGTGCCCACGTGCCGCATGACCTCGGCGATCTGGTGCACGGGGTAGTCGTCCATCGGGGTGAGCGTCATCGGGCCTCCCGCCCGCCGGCGGCCCGCCCCGCGGCGTCGACACGGGGCCAGTAGGCGCCGTCGAGCATCTCCTCCAGGCCCGCCCGGTGCATGATCATCGCGTCGGGGTCGTCGGGCGCCTCGGCCTGCCCGAACGCGACGGTGCGGCACTGGATGCGGTACATGATGATCGCCTGGCGCACGGCCGCGTACGCGATGTGCCACTCGAGATCCTGCGCGCGGTGGCCGGAGGCCTGCTCGTAGCTGTCGGCCACGTCTGCGCGCCGCAGCATGCCGGGCAGCCCCGGCAGGCCCGCGGCGGCGGCGATGTCCTCGAAGAAGCGGTGCAGGAAGATCATCCAGCCCAGGTCCATCTCGCGCGGGCCCAGCGCGGCCATCTCCCAGTCGAGCACCGCGGCCGGGCGGAAGTCGCGGTAGACGATGTTGCCGATGCGCGCGTCGCCCCAGCACAGCACCGCCGGGCCGGCGGGGGAGGGCAGCGAGCGCTCCAGCTCGTCGAGCCCGCGCTCGATCAGCGGGGAGCGGCGCGCGTCGGCGGCGGCCCACTCGTAGTAGGCGCGCACGCCGGCGAAGTGGCTGCGCAGCGCCTCGTGCGCGCCCATCGGGCCGCCGCCGGGCGCGAGGGACGGGCAGGCCGCCCACGGCTCGGCGATGCCGTGCACGCCGGCGAGCACGGCGATGGAGCCGTCCTGCAGTGTCCGGCGCTGCGTGTCGGTGGCGTCGAACACCCACGACTCGAAGTTGTAGGGCATGACGTCGGGCGGGATGAGGCCGTCGGCGCGCTCCATCACCAGGAACTCGCGCCCCAGCGGTTCGGGCGACGGTTCGTACCAGGGCACGGCGGGCACCGGCACGGCGGAGCGGTCGGCCACGGTGCGCATGACCTGGGCCTGCAGCCCGAGGTCGTAGCCGGGGAAGACGGGCATCGCGTCGGCCTCGGGCGCCAGGCGCGCGACGAGGCGCCTGTCGACGGGGCCGTCGGGGCCGCGCCACGACGCGTCGAACAGCACCGTGTCGCTGGACATGCCGGACGCGGTGGGCACGCTCAGGTGCGAGACGGCGGGCGCCGCGTCCGGCTCGAGCGTGGCGGCCAGCCAGCTCTGCAGCGCGGCGGCGAGCGGGGCGGTGTCGCCGCGGGAGGCGGACGGCCGGGCGACCTCGCCCAGGTCGGCGGGGGAATCGGGCGTGCCCGTCATGGCGGCTCCCGGGGGCTGTGGGGATGGGGTTGCGGGGTGGTGCGGGGTGTGGCGCCGGGGGTGGTGCTGGGTGGTGCCGGGGGGGCTTGCCGATGCACTGTGTAACGGCAGTGGCCGTGTCACAATGTAATGGCAAGGCCGCGAGTATGCAACAGGTCACAGTGGGCGTGTTGCGGGGCGGCGGATCACAGCGAGCGCAGGGAGGTCGTGCGGTGCCGCCGAAGCCACCCGACGAGCCGCGGACGCGCGGGCGCGCGCACCGGTTGGGGCCGCAGCGCAATCCCGCGATCGACGACGCCGTGCTCACCGCCGCCCGCGGGCTGCTCGCCGAGCGCGGCTACCACGACACCACCATCGACGCGATCGCCGCGCGGGCCGGGGTGGGGCGGCCCACCGTGTACCGCCGCTGGCCCACCAAGGCGCACGTGGTGCACGACGCCGTCTACCCCTCCACCGAGCCGGCCCCGCCCCCGGCCGCCGGCCCCGCCGCGCGCATCGCGGCGCTCGTCTCGGGCGCGTACGCGCTGTTCGGGAGGCCCGCGGCCCGGGCGGGGGTGCCGGGGCTCATCGCCGAGACGCGCTCCGATCCGGCGCTGCACCGGCGGCTCGTCGACGGCCAGCTGGGGCCCGTCCGCGAGGCGATCGGCCGCGCGCTCGCCGAGGGGGAGGCCGACGGGACGATCCGCCCCGGCATCGACCCCGACACCGTGGTCGACGCCCTCGCCGGCGCCGCGATCTTCGCCATGTCGGTGCGCAACGCCGACGGCGGCGACGAGCTGGCCGCGCGGCTCACCGACGTGCTGCTGCACGGGGTGCTCGCGCGCGACTAGCCGCGGCGCCTGCGGGGGCGGACGGGGGGAACGACCAGTGTCGGCACCGACCTGATCATGAACTTGTCGAAGTGCGGGACCGAAAAGGCGGCGAGGCCGTGGGCCGGCGCGTAAAGAAGACCCTTGTCGATCAGGGCCGCGCGGGTTGGGCCGCATTGTTGCGAGACCCGATCGAGTAGTCGGGCGACGTCGCCGGCCGACTGGGGGCCGGGGCCCAGCTCTGCCATCGCCCGCAGGTACGCCTGCTCGAGCTCCGTCGTGCGATCGAGGCGGACCCTGAAGAAGCTGCTGTCGAGCTTGTCCTCGTACAGAGGCCGGGCGTTCAGGACGTCGGTTCGGCGGATGACGCCGTCGTCGGCCAGCGGCCAGACCGCATACCCGAGCTCCTGGATGAAGTACGGATACCGGCCCGTGATGTCGTTGGCCAGCGCCAATGCGTCCTCGTCGAACCGTGCGCCTTCCTCCTGGGCTGGTCCGCGCAGCGCCTCGGCGGCATCGTCGTCGGACAGCACGCCGATGCGGGGGAATTTGAACAGCCGCTCGGCGTACGACTTGGCCTCGCCGGCGAGTTCGGCGATCTGCGGCAGGCCAGCGCCGACGAGGGTGATCGGGAGTTGGCGCTGCACGGACTTGTGCAGTGCTGTGATGACGGATTCCAACTGGGCCTTGTGCAGGAACTGGACTTCGTCGAAGAGCAGCACGACGCCGGTCGCGTGCTCCTTTGCTGCCTCGCCCAGTGCCGTGATGACGTGGGTCAGGTCGATCGCGAGATCGCCGGAATCGCCGAAGCCCTCTTCGACCGTGGCGTCGAGGCCGGCGGTGATGCGCCCGTCGGGGTCGATCGTAAGCGTGAACGACCTGATGATCCGGGCCGCACGGCGGGCGCGTTCCCCCCACCGGGCCTTCGGGGAAAGGGACAGGAGCGCGGCGCGGAACTCGTATGCGAGCTGCCGTCGGAACTGATCGTCGTCGTGCTTGCTGATTTCGACGTCGATCGTCGCCCAGCCGCGGTGCTGTGCTTTGTTCCGAAACTGCTGGAGCAGCACGGTCTTCCCCACGCCACGCAGGCCGGTGATGATCATCGACTGCTCGGCCCGGCCCTTGGACATGCGGGCCAACAGCAGTTCGAAGGACTTCAGCTGGTCCTCACGGCCGACAATCAGGGGCGGCATCGCGCCTGCGTTGGGCGTGTAGGGGTTGGCGAGCGGGTCCATAGTAAGGGTTATAGCGGTTTATTAGAATCTTGTAAACCGTACTAACTTCAAAAATGCGGGTGCGCAGCAGAACAGTACGCCCGGGGTGGGACGCTGGTCAGAGCACCCGGTGAAGGGTCCGGGAAGAAGGAGGGTCGACGATGCTGCCCGGGAAGAAGGAAGAGCCCCCGCTGACCGGCGCGTCGTGGGGCACAGAGCTGTTCGACATCCCCGAATACCTGAAGGTGATCGGGCTCGACCTGGGCGGTGCGGAGGGGGCCGGGCCCACGGTGGAGCTGCTCGCCGCGCTGCACGAGGCGCACGTGCGGGCGTTGCCGTTCGCCAACGTCGACGTGCTGCTGGGCACGCACCCGGGCGTCACCCCCGATGCGGTGCAGGACCAGCTGGCGCGGCGCGGGCGCGGCGGCTACTGCTTCGAGCACGCGCAGATCTTCGCGGCGGCGGCCGAGCACCTGGGATTTCCGGTGCGCCGCGCGCTGGGCCGGGTGCACTCGCTCACCAACACGCGCACCCACATGACGGTGATCGTCGAGGCCGGCGGGCGGTGGTGGCTGTGCGACCCCGGCTTCGGCTACAGCCTGATCCGCCCGCTGCCGTTCGAGGATGGCGCCACTCAGGATCTGGGCGGGCGGCTGGCGCGGCTCGACCTGCGCGACGACGACCGGCCGGTGTGGGTGCTCTCGCGCGACGGCGCCGTGGAGCACTGGATCGACGAGCTGCACCCCAAGCCCGCCGACGTGCGCACCGGCCACCACATCACCTCGACCGAGCGGTATTCGCCGTTCATCGCGCACCTGATGGTGATGCGGCACATGCCGTACGGGCACGTGACCGTCACGGAGGGCGCGCGCACGGTGCGGGCCCCGGGCCGGCCCACCGAGCACGCGGAGATCACGGTGGCCGAGGCGGTGGACGGGGTTCGCGAACTGGGCGTCCGGCTGGCCGACGGGGAGGCGGAGCGGCTCGCGGCGAAGCTCGCCGAGGTGCGCGTGGAGGGGTAGGGGATTCGGCTGTGCACGTCGGCCGATTCGCGCACCTAACTGCAGGTTGCGCACTGAACTGCAGGTTGCGCACCGGTTGGCTGATGGCGCTGCCGGTGGGTGGCTGGTTTCGCGCACCGGACTGCA
>CAZDSL010000074.1:0-391 GCA_964507655.1 uncultured Mycobacteriaceae bacterium
GCCGCGTCGCCAAGGCGCTGCTGCAGCTGGCGCAGCGCTTCGGCACCCAGGAGGCGGGCGCCCTGCGCGTCACCCACGACCTCACCCAGGAGGAGATCGCCCAGCTGGTGGGCGCCTCCCGCGAGACGGTGAACAAGGCCCTCGCCGATTTCGCGCACCGCGGCTGGCTGCGGCTCGAGGGCAAGAGCGTGCTCATCATCGATTCCGAGCGCCTGGCGCGCCGCGCGCGCTGACGGCGCCCACCCCCGTCCGGGGCTGATCCGACGGATCGGCGAGCGGGCGGGGGGGGGGGGGCCCCCGGCCGCCCCGCCGCCCGGGCGCCCCGGAGGGGGGGCGGCAGCCCCCCCGGGACTCCGGCCGGGCCGGCCCCCCCCCCAAGGCCGCGCCCCAC
>CAZDSL010000074.1:401-3122 GCA_964507655.1 uncultured Mycobacteriaceae bacterium
CCCCCGGCGCCCCCCCCCCCGCGGGCCCGCGCCCCCGCCCGCGGGCGGGGGGGGCCGGGGCCCCCCCACCCCCCCCCCCCCCCCCCCCGCTCGCCCCGTATGGGGGCGTCAGCCCCGCAGGTACTCCAGCTGGGCCGCCACCGACCACTCGGCCGCGCCCCACAGCGACTCGTCCACGTCGCGGTAGACGTGCTCCACCACCTGCCGGGCGGTGGCGTCGTCGCCCAGCTCGGCCAGCGCGCCGCGCACCTGCTCGAGCCGCTCCATCCGGTGCGCGCGGTAGGCGCGGGCGATCTCGGCGACGTCGGGCAGGTCGGGGCCGTGCGCCGGCAGGCACGCCATGCCCTCGCCGGCGGCGATGAGCCGCTCGAGCGAGCCGAGGTAGTCGGCCAGCGAACCGTCCTCCGGGTCGAGCACCGTGGTGCCGCGGCCCAGGATCGTGTCGCCCGTGAGGATCGCGCCGGGGTGGTGCGCGTCGGGCTCGATGAGCAGCGAGACGCTGTCGGCCGTGTGGCCCGGCGTGGCGAGCACGCGCAGCCGCAGCCCCGCGGCCTCGAGCACCGTGCCGTCGGCCAGCCCGCCGCCCGTGCCGCGGCGGTGCTCCGGCAGCACCGCGTGCACGGGCGCGCCCGTCAGCCGGTGCAGCGCGTCGATGCCGCCGGTGTGGTCCTCGTGGCGGTGGGTGATGAGCACCGCCTCCACCGGCCCCAGCCCGGCCGTGGCCTGCTGGTGCCCGGCCGCGTCGGGGCCCGGGTCCACCACCACGGCCGCCTCCGCGCCGGGCGCGCGCAGGATCCACGTGTTGGTGCCGTCGAGCTCCATGAGCCCCGGGTTGTCGCACAGCAGCACCCCGGCCGTGGGGGTGACGGGGCGCAGCACCCCGTACGCGGGATGCACGGGCGCCGTCACGGCCGCACCTCCACCTGCAGCTCCACTTCCACCGGAGAATCGATCGGCAGGTCGGACACCCCCACCGCGCTGCGGGCGTGCCGCCCGGCCTCGCCGAACACCTCGCCCAGCAGCTCCGAGGCCCCGTTGACCACGCCCGGCTGGCCGCCGAACCCGGGGGCGGAGGCCACGAAGCCCACCACCTTGACCACGCGGGCGATGTTGTCGATTCCGACCAGCGCGTCGACGGCGGCGAGCGCGTTGAGCGCCGCGACGCGCGCGAGCTCCTTGGCGTCCTCCGCCGAGACGTCCGCGCCCACCTTGCCCGTGCGCAGCAGCGCGCCGTCGACGGTGGGCAGCTGGCCGGAGGTGAAGACGTGGTCGCCCGTGCGCACGGCCGGCACGTAGGCGGCGAGGGGCGTGGCCACCGGGGGCAGCGTCAGCCCCAGCTCGGCGAGGCGCTGCGACGGGGCGGTCACTTGCGCCGCTTGAGGTAGGCGACGTGCTGCTCGCCGGACGGGCCGGGCAGCACCGAGACGAGCTCCCAGCCGTCGGCACCGAAATTGTCCAGGATCGCCTTGGGGTTGTGGATGAGCAGCGGGGCCACGAAGTACTCCCACTGCACCTGGCCGTCTGCCTGCGCGGATTCACTCATGCACCCACAATAACGCCCTGCCCCGCGCATATTCCCGGCCCGCGTGCGCCCCCGCCCGCGCCACCGGAGGCGGGGCGGATGCCCGTGCACACGGGTCCCGGCTCATAGACTCGGGCGGTGCCCACAACACATCCCCGCTCCACCGTGGCGGATCTGACGTCCACCTGGCCCGAGGCCGCCGCCCAGGCACGGCTGCACTTCGTCAGCGGCAAGGGCGGCACCGGCAAGACCACCGTGGCCGCCGCGCTGGCGCTGGCGCTCGCCGCGGGCGGGCGGCGGGTGCTGCTGGTGGAGGTGGAGGAGCGCCAGGGCATCGCCCAGGTCTTCGACACCGCCCCGCTCCCCTACGCCGAGACCAAGGTGGCGGCGGCCGACGGCGGCGGCGAGGTGCACGCGCTGGCCATCGACATCGAGGCGGCGTTCCTCGAATACCTCGACATGTTCTACAACCTCGGGTTCGCCGGCAAGGCCATGAAACGTCTGGGCGCGGTCGAGTTCGCCACCACGCTCGCGCCGGGGCTGCGCGACGTGCTGCTCACCGGCAAGATCAAGGAGTCCGCGGTGCGCACCGGTGCCGACGGCCGGCCGGCCTACGACGCCGTGGTGGTCGATGCGCCGCCCACCGGCCGCATCGGCAGCTTCCTCGACGTCACCAAGGCCATGGCCGACCTGGCCAAGGGCGGGCCCATCCGCTCGCAGGCCGAGGGCGTCGTCGACCTGCTCCACTCGGCACGGACGGTGGTGCACCTGGTGACGCTGCTCGAGGCCCTGCCGGTGCAGGAGACGGCCGACGCCGTCGCCGAGCTCACCCGCCTCGACCTGCGCCCCGGCACCGTCATCGTCAACCGCACCCAGTCCACCTACCTCGACGACGCCACGCTCGCCGAGGCCGTCGAGGGGCGCGTGGACGCGGCCGCGGTGCGCGACGGCCTGGAGGCGGCGGGGCTCGAGGTGGGCGACGACGACTTCGCCGGGCTGCTCACCGAGACGATCGAGCACGCCATCCGCTGCAACGCCCAGCGCGAGAGCGCGCGCGAGCTGGCGGAGCTGGACGTGGCCCAGCTCGAGCTGGGCGAGCTGACCGACGGGATCGACCTGGGCGGCGTGTACGAGCTCGCCGCGCAGCTGACGGCGCAGGGGGTCGCATGAGCACGCAGGAGGACGCCGGGGGCGCCGGG
>CAZDSL010000074.1:3222-10470 GCA_964507655.1 uncultured Mycobacteriaceae bacterium
CGCCGGGGGCGCCGGGCGCTTCGTACGCCCGGGCGCCGCGCCCGCGGGCACCGTCGACGTGGCCGGGATGCTGGCCGACAGGGGCACCCGGGTGGTGGTGTGCTGCGGCGCCGGCGGCGTGGGCAAGACGACGACGGCCGCAGCGCTGGCCCTGCGCGCGGCCGAGCTGGGCCGCACCGTGGTGGTGCTGACGATCGACCCGGCCCGCCGGCTGGCGCAGGCGCTGGGCGTGGAGGAGCTGGGCAACACCCCGCAGCCGGTGCCGCTGCCCGAGGGCCCCGCCGGCGGGGAACTGCACGCGATGATGCTGGACATGCGCCGCACCTTCGACGACATGGTGCTGCAGTACGCCGCCCCGGAGCGCGCGCAGGAGATCCTGGCCAACCCCTTCTATCAGACGGTGGCGTCGTCGTTCGCCGGCACGCAGGAGTACATGGCGATGGAGAAGCTCGGCCAGCTGGTGGCCGAGGACGCGTGGGACCTGATCGTGGTGGACACGCCGCCGTCGCGCAACGCGCTCGACTTCCTCGACGCCCCCCAGCGGCTGGGCGCGTTCCTCGACGGCCGCATGATCCGCATGTTCATGGCGCCGGGGCGCGGGCTGCGCAAGATCGTCAGCGGCGCCGTGGGCCTGGCGATGAAGGCCGTCTCGACGGTGGTGGGCAGCTCGATGCTCGCGGACGCCTCGCTGTTCGTGCAGTCGTTCGAGGAGATGTTCGGCGGGTTCCGCGAACGCGCAGGCCGCACCTATCAGCTGCTGCGCAAGCCGGGCACGGCGTTCCTGGTGGTCTCGGCCGCCGAGCCCGACGCGCTGCGCGAGGCGTCGTTCTTCGTCGAGCGGCTCTCGTCCGAGCGGATGCCGCTGGCGGGCCTGGTGCTCAACCGCACCCACCCCATGCTGGCGTCGCTGCCCGTGGAACAGGCGCTGGCGGCGGCCGAGCGGCTGGACGAGGCCGGGCACGGCGCAGCCGCCGGGGAGCCCGGCGGGGACGCGGACGGCGCGCTGCCGTCGCTGCCCGGCGCGGTGCTGCGCATCCACGCCGAGCGCGGCACCACCGCCCGGCGCGAGGTGCGCCTGCTGAGCAGGTTCACCCGGGCGCACCCCGCCGTGCCGGTGGTGGGGGTGCCGTCGCTGCCGTTCGAGGTGGCGAGCCTGGACGCGCTGCGCGCGGTGGGCGACCAGCTGACCGCGCAGGGCGGCTGACCGGCCGCGGGCACCGGCGCGGCGGCCGGCGCCCGCTACCCCGCGGACTGGCGGCGGCGGTGGGCCTCGAAGAAGCCGGCCCACGAGGTGACGTTGGGATGCTGCTTGAGCAGCGCGCGGCGCTGGCGCTCGGTCATGCCGCCCCAGACGCCGAACTCGACGCGGTTGTCGAGCGCATCGGCGGCGCACTCGAGCATCACCGGGCAGTGCCGGCAGATCGTCGCGGCCTTGCGCTGCGCGGCGCCGCGGACGAAGAGCTCGTCGGGGTCGATGTTGCGGCACAGCGCCTTGGACGTCCACGCCATGCGGGCCTCGCTGGCGTCGACCGACAGCGGCGGCAGCCCCGACTTGCGGAGCTTCGGCACGGACGCGCCGTGACCGGTGGACTTGGTGCGTGATGGAACTGCGGACCGGGTCGCCGGGTCCTTTCGTACGCTCGCGGATTGCGACACATGAGCGGTGCTGCGCATGTGGCCTGCCCCCTTCGCGTCAGCGGCCCCGGCTGCCCGGAGCCCGTCGTCCCCATGCCCCGGCCCGTGCGGGGCGACCGGCGTTCCGAACGCCCGCTGAGCCCGGACCGCGGGTCCGACTCTTTGTTAACTGCATCACAGTGATTGTTAACTTAGGCGACTGAACACTCCGCCGCAAGGGTTGTTCGCCAACAGATTTCCGCACGAGGCCGCCTCCCGGGCCCCTCCGCTCCCGGGCGCCCCGCCGCCCCGCGCGCCCGGCGCGAGCGGTGCGGCGCCGATCCGCGGCGGGCTCCCCCGCGCGCCGGGTCCGCGGAAGCGGGGTCCGCCTGCGTACTCTGTGGGGCGTGCCGTCCGGGAAAACCATTGCGAAACTGCTCGGCGTCTGCCTGCTGGCGGGCGTGGTGCTGGCGGGCGTCCTCTTCCCCGTCTTCGGCGGGGTGGGCATCGTCGTCAACAAGGCCAGCGACGCCGTCGACTCCACCTCGTCGCAGGTCCTCGAGGGCGACGCCCCCGCGGTCACCACCATCGTGGACGCCGCCGGCAACCCCATCGCGTGGCTGTACGACCAGCGCCGCTTCGAGGTGCCCAGCGACCAGATCTCCAACTACATGAAGCTGGCGCAGGTCTCCATCGAGGACCGCCGCTTCGCCTCGCACAAGGGCGTCGACTGGCAGGGCACCATCCGCGCCTTCCTCACCAACACCAGCAGCGGCGAGATTCAGCAGGGCGCGTCCACCATCGACCAGCAGTACATCAAGAACTACCAGCTGTTCGTGGTCGCCCAGACCGACGCCGAGCGCCGCGCCGCCACCGAGACCACCGCCGCCCGCAAGCTGCGCGAGATCCGCATGGCGCTCACCCTCGACAAGACGCTGAGCAAGGACGAGATCCTCACCCGCTACCTCAACCTGGTGCCCTTCGGCAACGGCAGCTACGGCGTCCAGGACGCGGCGCGCACCTACTTCGGCATCGACGCCAAGGACCTCGACCTCACGCAGGCGGCGATGCTCGCGGGCATGGTGCAGTCGCCCTCGCGGCTCAACCCCTACATCAACCCCGACGAGACCACCAAGCGGCGCAACGAGGTGCTCGACGCCATGGTCTCCACCGAGGCCATCACCCCGCAGCAGGGCGCCGAGGCCAAGGCGCAGCCGCTGGGCGTGCTCCCCCAGCCGAACACCCTCCCCCGCGGCTGCATCGCCGCGAACGACCGCGGCTTCTTCTGCGACTACGTCATCCAGTACCTCAACGACGCCGGCTTCACCGACGAGCAGCTGCAGCGCGGCGGCTACCTGATCCGCACCACCCTCGACCCGGAGATCCAGGATTCCGCCAAGCGCGCGCTGGCCGACAACGCCCGCCCCGACCTCGACGGCATCGCCGAGGTGATGGACCTCATCGAGCCGACGCCCGACGCGCACAAGGTCGTCGCGATGGCGAGCAGCCGCACCTACGGGCTCGACACGGCCGCGCACGAGACGGTGCAGCCGCAGCCGTACTCGATGGTGGGCGACGGCGCCGGCTCCACCTTCAAGCTGTTCACCACCGCCGTGGCCATGGAGAAGGGGCTGGGGCTCGACACCACGCTGCAGGTGCCGTCGTTCTTCGCGGCCAAGGGCATGGGCCACGGCGGCGCGGTGGGCTGCCCGGCCGATTCGTACTGCGTGCGCAACGTGGGCAACTACCCCGGCAGCATGTCGCTCACGCAGGCGCTCGCCACCTCGCCGAACACGGCGTTCGTCAAGATGCTCCAGGACGTCGGCGTGGCCCCCACGGTGGACATGGCCGTGCGGCTGGGCCTGCGCTCCTACGCCAAGCCCAACACCTCGGGCGTCGACGGGCGCAGCCTCGCGCAGATCATCAAGGACGAGAACCGCGGCTCGTTCACGCTCGGCCCCACCCCGGTGAACCCGCTCGAGATGGCCAACGTGGCCGCCACCCTCTCGGCGGGCGGCACCTGGTGCCCGCCCAGCCCCATCGACGCGGTCTTCGACCGCAACGGCAAGCCGGTGCCCGTCACCCAAGAGGCGTGCAAGCAGGTGCTCGAGCCCGGGCTGGCGCACACGCTCGCCGTGGGCATGGGCAAGGACCACATCGCGGGCGGCACGTCGGCCGGCTCGGCCGCGGCCGCCGGCTGGACGGCCCCCGTCTCCGCCAAGACGGGCACCACCGAGACGTACCGGTCGTCGGCGTTCCTCGCGTTCACGCAGTCGATCGCCGGGTTCTCGTACGTGTACAACGACGGCACCTCGCCGGGCCCCATCTGCACCTCCCCGCTGCGCTCGTGCGGCGAGGGCAACGTGTACGGCGGCAACGAGCCCGCCAAGGCGTGGTACGAAGCCGTGGGCAGCGTGCTCGGCAAGTTCCCGCCGCCCACGCTGCCCGCGCCCGACCCGCGCTACCTCAAGGGCAACGAGTCGGCGATGGTGCCCGACGTGGTCGGCAGCACCCAGGCCAGCGCCACCGCGCAGCTGCGCGGGGCCGGCTTCCAGGTCAAGGCCGCCACCGTGCCCAGCGACGCGCAGAAGGGCAACGTGGTGTCGGTGAGCCCGGTCGGCTCGGCCGTCCCCGGCTCGACGATCACGATCAACGTGAGCGACGGCAGCAAGAAGCCGGCCGACGACGACTCCCGCTCCGGCGGGGGCTCCGCCACGACCACGCCCGGCCGCGGCGACTCCCGCGATGATTCCCGCGGCGACGACGACTGACGCCGCCGCGGGGGCGCGTCAGACCAGGCGCGCCTTGACCGCCGCCGACAGGCGCGCACCGTCGGCCCGGCCCTCGGCGCGCGCCGTCGCGGCCTTCATCACCTGGCCCATCTGACGCATGCCCGGCGCCTCGCCCACCTGCTCGCGCACCTCGGCCACCGCGGCATCGACCACGGCGGCCAGCTCCGCGTCGTCGAGCTGCTTCGGCAGGTACCCGGCGAGGATCTCCTCCTCGGCGCGCTCCTTGGCGGCCAGCTCGCCGCGGCCGGCGTCGTCGAACACCTGCGCCGCCTCGAGCCGCTTCTTCGATTCCTTGGCGATCACCTTGAGCACCTCGGCGTCGCTGAGCTCGCGCGCCTCCTTGCCCGCCACCTCCTCCGCCTGCACCGCGGCCAGCACCATGCGCAGCGTGCCCGTGCGCACCGTGTCCTTGGCCTTCATCGAGGTCGTGAGGTCGGCACGGATCGCGTCCTTGAGTTCTCCCATAGCGGGAAACGGTACGCGCCGCGCCGCAGTGCGCCGCCCCGCACGCCCCGTCGCGCGCGGCCGCACTGCCGTATCGTGGCGGGCGTGGGCATTTCGAACGGACGCGCTTCTCGCAACCAGGCGACAGACCGGCGCAGCCAGGCGACGGGCCGGCACGCGCCCGGGGCGCGGGGCGGCCTCACGCCGGCCGCGGCGGCGCTGACGGGGCTCGCGGCCGCGGCCGCCGCGGGCACCCCCGCGCTGGGGTACGCCACGCTCATCGAGCGCAACGCCTTCGCGCTGCGCACGGCCACCCTCGAGGTGCTCGCGCCCGGCGCCCGGCCCATGCGCGTGCTGCACGTGAGCGATCTGCACATGCTCCCCCGCCAGCGCCTCAAGCAGGCGTGGGTGCGCGAGCTCGACGCGCTCGAGCCCGACCTCGTCGTCAACACCGGCGACAACCTCGCCCACCCGCGCGCCGTGCCCGCGGTGGTGCAGGCGCTGGGCGGGCTGCTCGACCGGCCCGGGGTCTTCGTCTTCGGCAGCAACGACTACTTCGGCCCCGTCGCGAAGAACCCGCTCAAGTACTTCGACCGCGACCACACCCGTGTGTCCGGGCCGCCGCTGCCGTGGCAGGATCTGCGCGCCGCCTTCCTCGAGCGGGGCTGGGTGGACGCCACCCACCGCACCGACGGGCTCACGGCCGGCGGCAACCGCATCGCCGTGGCCGGGGTGGACGACCCGCACCTCGAGCGCGACCGCTACGGGACCGTCGCCGGCCCGGCCGAGGCGGCCGCCGACCTGCGCCTGGCCCTCAGCCACTCGCCCGAGCCCCGCGTGCTCGACGCCTTCGCCTCCGATGGCTACGACCTGGCCATGTGCGGTCACACGCACGGCGGCCAGCTGTGCCTGCCGCTGTACGGCGCGCTGGTCACCAACTGCGGCATCGACCGCTCCCGCGTCAAGGGCGCGTCGCGGTGGGGCTCGCACATGCGGATGCACGTCTCGGCCGGGCTGGGCACGTCGCCGTACGCGCCCGCGCGGTTCTTCTGCCGCCCCGAGGCCAGCCTGCTCACGCTGGTCCCCGTGCAGGTGGAGGGCGGTGCGGCCCGGCAGGGGGAGGGCGTTTCGCGCTCCGGGGCGGGTGTGCGCTAGACTCAGCGAGGCTCGTTCGGCAGGGCCGGTTCCGTGCATCCGGACCGGGTTCCGCCGTGCCGCCACGGGGTGTGGCGCAGCTTGGTAGCGCGCTTCGTTCGGGACGAAGAGGTCGTGGGTTCGAATCCCGCCACCCCGACAAGAGAACACGGCGACGGCGCCTTCCGGTACACCGGGAGGCGCCGTCGCCGTTGCGAGCCGTGGCGCGCCCGCGTCAGCCCGCGAACGGGTCGGCGGTGCGCCCCACCAAGTCGGCCACCGAGTCGACCACCAGCGACGGCCGGTAGGGGTACTGCTCCATCGAGGCGCGGGTGGAGATGCCGCTGAGCACCAGGATGGTGCGCATGCCCGCCTCCAGGCCCACCACCACGTCGGTGTCCATGCGGTCGCCGATCATCAGCGTGTGCTCCGAGTGCGCGCCGAGCGCCCGCAGCGCCGAGCGCATCATCAGCGTGTTCGGCTTGCCCACGTAGTACGGCGCGCGCCCCGTCGCCCGGCTGATCAGCGCGGCCACGGCGCCGGTGGCGGGCAGCGGCCCGTCGGGCGAGGGACCGGTGGGGTCGGGGTTGGTGGCGATGAAGCGGGCGCCCCGCTCGACCAGCCGGATGGCGGTGGTGATGGCCTCGAACGAGTAGGTGCGCGTCTCGCCGAGCACCACGTAGTCGGGGGCGCGGTCGGTGAGCACGTAGCCCACGTCGTGCAGCGCGGTGGTGAGGCCCGACTCGCCCACCACGTACGCGGTGCCGTGGGGGCGCTGCGAGTCGAGGAACGCCGCGGTGGCCAGCGCCGAGGTCCAGATCGCCTCCTCGGGCACGTCGAGCCCCGACTGCCGCAGGCGCGCGCGCAGGTCGCGCGGCGTGCGGATGGAGTTGTTGGTGAGCACCAGGTACGGGTGCCCGGCGGCGGTGAGCTCGGCGATGAGCTCGTCGGCGCCGGGGATGAGGGCGTCCTCGTGCACCAGCACGCCGTCCATGTCCATGAGGTAGGTGAAGTGCGGGGCCCGGGGCCCGTCCGCGGCGTCGTCTGCATCGGTCACGCCCCCATCATGGCCGCCGCTCGCCGGTTTCACAGGCTGCGCACAGGATCGTCACAGCCCGTATTCACGGGACGAGAGCACCATCACCCCATGACCTCAGCGACCGGTGCCGCCACAGCCGGCACCGGCGCACCCGCCGGGGCGGCGCCGCGGGCCCCCGCCCGCGGCCGGCCCCGCGCGGCCGCGGCGGGGGGCCTGCTGGTGGCG